>JAJFMS010000628.1 GCA_020696885.1 Armatimonadota bacterium
AGTCGGCATTCAACTCCCCCACCGAAGTTCCAAACGACCACTTCCTCGCGCTGAAACCGCTGTTCAAGGGCCGGCCACTGCCCATCACCAGCCTCAACGCCGTGTGGAATCCGGCAGCCAGACAGCCTGAAATTGAGCAAGCCAGCTATCTGCGGCACCTGACGCAGTGCTGCTACTGGCTGAACGCGCCGCTCATTGCGTATCCGGAAGCCCTTTCGGCCCTGCCCCCTAAAGCATCCGCAGCCCCCGACCTCGCGCTGCGCTCCGAGGACAAAGACCGGCTGGCGCTCACCGTCTGGCGCGCCACGCTGGGCTGGAAGCATGTCCCGCGCCTGACGGCTCGCGCGGCCGAGTTCGGTGCGGATGGACCAAACACTTTACGTGGGCCAAACTGAACCACGTTAACTGCGGAAGCGCAGAGCACGCGGAGACGGGAAGGGAGTGGAACCACAGATAGACGCAGATGAACGCAGAGAGAAGGGCAGCGAGCCGGTGGACCTAGACCACGCCCCATTCATCCCCATCCGTGTCCATCTGTGTCCATCTGTGGTTCCTTCTCGCCCTTCCCTCTCCGCGTGCTCTGCGTCTCTGCGGTTAGTCCACAGAGCAACCACTGAGAGTAGAACACACCGTTCCTGGATCAGCTCGCGCGGCGTGTGAACGCCTGCCCGATCAGCGTCAGCTCCGCCACCTTACCGTCCACGTCCAGCGCAAACCGGACCAACTCGTCCACGCCGGCATCTTCGTCCTTCAGTAGAAACGTGTCGTGGTGCCAGTGCTGAAGCGGTACGGTGAACCGGCTCCAGGAAAGAGTCAGCCCCGCGCCGGTTGCCTCGACCGTCGCCGTGCCGTACGCCGTGTTGGCATAGTCGCCCACGTAATCCGCGCCCGGGTGCGACGGCCGCGTGTCGGTCTGGCGCTTCGCAGCCCGTGCGCGCTCCTTCTCACGCTCATCCGCCAGCGCCTTGTCGAAGGATGGCTTTAGGAGCGCATTCCAGTCCAGCGGCTCGAGACCCAGGAACCGGTCCATCAACAGGTTCCGGATGGCGGTCTGTGCGTTCGTGGGGCCGCCGTTCACCAGTACCACGATTCCCAGCTTCTCGCGGGGAGCCAGCGCCAGCGTGGACCGGAACCCATCGATGGCGCCGCCGTGTGAGTGGCTGCTGTGACCGCGGTAGTCCCAGATCGTCCAGCCCATCCCGTAGGTCTGCTGCGTGGTGCCGGAGAGCTCCAGTACCGCCTTCTCCGCCGGATCGGTGCGAATCACCATCTGCGGCGTACGGGTCTCCAGCAGGTTCTCCTCGGAGACCAGGCGCTTCCCGTCCACCTCACCGTTGCCGAGCTGGAGCCGGAGCCAGGCGCCCATCTCCCGCGCGCTGGCGTTGATGGTGCCGCCAGGCCCTTCGCTATCGAACTCCAGCCACTCGATCGGCGCGATCGGCTCGTCCCCACGCTTCCGGTGCGGGGTGGCATAGTCGGCCTTCGTCCGGGCGATCGTGCTGCTGCAGTCCGCCGTCGCCATGCCCAGCGGCGAGAAAATCCGCTGTTGGATGAAATCGTCCCACGTGCCGCCGGTGATCGCCTGAAGCACGAGGCCGGCCGCCACGAACATATTGTTGTTGTACTGGTAGGTGGACCGGAACGACTTCGTCAGCGCGACGAGCCCGCACTTCCGCACGATCTCCTCGCGGGTCCACGGCGACTTGTACCACAGCATGTCGTGCCGGCTCAGGCCGGTCCGGTGCGTCACCAGGTCCCGCACCGTCACGTTGGCGTCGGCCAGCGGATCGCTGAGGCGGAACCACTCCAGGTGCTTCCGCACCGGGTCGTCCCAGGCCAGCTTCCCCTCATCCACCAGCATCGCCAGGGCGCAGGTGGTGAACGCCTTGGTGACGGAGGCGATGGCGAACAGTGTGTCGGGCGTCACCGGCTCGCCGGTCTCCAGGTGCCGGACCCCGTAGCCGCCGCACGCGACCACTGCATCGCCCTGCACCACCACGATGGACGCCCCGGGGATCCCCCAGAACTCCAGCGCCCCCTCCACGATCCGGTCGATCTCCGTCTGTTCCACCGCTGCACTCATAGGTCTACACCCTCATCTACCGCTCACTCACACCAGCCCGACTGAATAAACTTCGACCGACCGCAGCGCCATGGCCTCCTGGGTTTCGCGCCACCGCCAGTGCGTTACCAACCCGAGGCCTCGTCCGTACGCTTCCGTTCCGTGCACGGTCGTCCTGAACAACGTGAAGGATCTCAGCCGGCGCGTGGCGGGCACCTGCACAGAGCACGACGTGCGGGGGCGAGATCCTTCCCGACGCTGCGCTCTGGTCAGGACGACCGCGTTGCGGATGCGGCGCACGCGCGAGTAAGCGCCCGTGCGCCGCGTCTACGCCAGGCCCGCCACATACTGGAGCGATTGCACCATCTCCG
Organism: Armatimonadota bacterium; assembly: GCA_020696885.1. The sequence goes on from JAJFMS010000628.1 coordinate 2,434, forward strand.
CAAGCAGCGCCTCATCGGAGAGGTCCTCCGCGTACCGCAGGCCGTGGAGCGTATGCCGGACCGCACGCACGCGGGCTACTTGCAAGGTGACCGGATCGATCTCCCCGTACGCCTCCGCGAAGGCGGGCAGTGCTGTCGGCGGCAGAAGCGCCACCACCCCCGCCACGTCGAGCGCGGGATCGCCCAGGTGTGCGTCACCCCAGTCGATGATGCCGGTCAGGCAGCCGGTGTGATCCACCAGGATCTGCTCCGCGTGCAGGTCGGCGTGGACCACCGTGTCGGTCCGCGGCACATAACCGGCCGGCCAGCCGTCCACGATCGCCTGGAGGGCCGGCACGAGCGGCGCGAGGTCCGGATGCTGGAGCTCGCCCAACTCCTGTCGCAGCGCCGGCAGCCGGGCCTCAGCTTGCTGGAGCCGGTAGATCGGATCCGGCCCGCCCCCGTGCTCGGCAGCCTCCCCCGCAGGAACGGCATGGAGCGCCGCCAGGAAGCACCCCAGCGGCGCCGCAAGGGCGAGGCGCTGCTCCATAGAAAGACCAACCCCCGGGATCGTGCGACCGGGCAGGTGCGGGTACCCGAGGAACGGCCACGGATAGCCGCCCGCCGGTGATCCGGCGAACCGCGGGATGGGAATCGGCAGCGGCAGCCGTGGACCGATAAACGGCAGCAGGCGACGCTCCGTCTCGATCAACGGCACGGCGATCTCGCGCCGGGGAAAGCGGAAGACCAGCTCCAAGTTCACGCGGTAGACGGTGTTGTCCCACCCCTCGGCGAGGAACTCGACACGGGCCGGACGGAGCTGCGGGAACTGGCTCTCGATCAGTTCTCGGGCAAGCTCCGGGGTGATGGTGTATTCAGGATGCCAGGGCTGGGCGTTCATCAGGGCTGATGACGACGGCTGCTAACGATGGCTGCTATCGATGCGTTCGGAGGAGGGATCGCGGCAGAAGCCCGCGAAACGCGAGGGGTCGGCCCCGATTCCGGAGATCTACTATGCGCCCCATCACCCGCCGCTCCCTGCTCGCAGGACTTGCCCTGGCCCCAGCCGCCGCCTTTGCGGACGATTGGCCGCAGTGGCGCGGACCTTCCCGGGACGGCGTGTGGAAAGAGAAGGGGCTGGTCGACAAGTTCAGCGGCCCGGAGCTTCCGTCGAAATGGCGCGTGCCGGTGGGCGCCGGCTATAGCGGCCCCACTGTAGCCCAGAACCGGGTCTACGTCACCGACCGGGTCACCGAGCCGAGCCAGTTGGAACGGGTCCATTGCTTCGATGCCCGGTCCGGCAAGCAGCTCTGGTCCCACAGCTACGACGCGGCCTATGGCGGGGTCGGCTACCCGGACGGACCACGGGCCGCGGTGACCGTCAGCGATGGCAAGGCCTACTCCCTGGGCGCCATCGGCCACCT
>JAJFMS010000010.1 GCA_020696885.1 Armatimonadota bacterium
AGAATGTCCGATGAGCCCCAGAGCCGTCACGCCTCTCGGTGCCGCAGTCTCGCGGAGAGCCTGGACAAGGCGCGCCACCTGGTGTGTTGTCATCGGGTTGGTGCTATTGGTCGGTGCACTACTGGGTGCCGGAGCGGTTACCTGGGGGCAATTGCCCGCACCGGTGCCGCTGCGCATGCCGGATGCAACGCCCTTCAGCCTGGTCGGGACCACGTATGGCCGGGAACACCAGTACGTAGACGGGCGCCTGTACCAGCGGGCGCTGCACGGCAACATTCCGCAGGAGGTTTGGGCGAAGGTCGGCTGCCCGGTGCTGTTTGCGCGTCCACTGCAGGATGTGTCTGCACTTGGGCTCTGGATCGACACCGATGCGGACCTGGGACTCCGCGAACGGGTGACAGTGGTGGACGAGGCCGGAAACGAGGGCGCGGACCTCGCCACCAACATCAGGATCTGTTCCTTGAGCCCGGAAGAGACGGCTCCACCGCAGTTCGACGGTATCACCGCTATCGACGGAACTCGCTGCTGGCTGGCTTCGCAACTCCCACGCCGCGCTCGCACGTTTCGCTTCCGGGTCTACCCGGCGCAGAGCGCTGGTCTCACTGGCTTTGCCGAGTTTGCCGTTCCCAACCCGGAGCCGCGTGACTATCCACGCTGGTCCCCGGAGCCACTTCCCAGTGTCCGCCGGGCCGGCTCGCTGGAGGTTTCGCTGCGTCGTCTGGAATGGGGAGTTAGTCCCAGCAAACGGACCATGCGCGCGCTCCCAGGGGAGAAAGGATGGACGCGGGTGGTGCTCCGTATCAAAGACGCGGTCTATCCCGCAGATTCCTGGGCGCTGCGTCAAGTGACGCTTTCGGATGCCACGGGAAATCAGCGCTCTATGGATTCCTACACTTCGGATCCGCCCGCTGTGATCATGGATCCGGACGAGGACCTTCCGCCATGTGACAGGTCGCGGCTTTGCCCCGATGTGCTGTGGCCCGGAGAGGCATGGAAGGTACGGGCGGAACTCGTCCGAGCCGGGAGCCCCAACGCACGTTGGGAAAGTGCTCACCGGCTCACCAGTGCCCCGGCGCTAACCCGGCAGGTCATCGAGTTTGTGGCGCGGCCTCGTATCGGTCCCGGGAAATGAATGGCCGAAGCAGCCTACTCTGGAACCACCCGGCACTCTGCATCTCAATCCCTGGCATTCTCGGCGTGTTCACCCTGGAAGTACATCGGTTCTTACCTGGTGCCGGAACTCCGGTTGCTCAACGTTCTGCTGGCTGGATCCATGAGAGCCGTGTCCCGAAAGGGGTGCGTTGCGCCCTCCCGCTGAGATGTGTTATCGTCCGCTTCGCAAGGGCCGGAGACAGGATCGATGACAAACCAGCCGTTCCAGATCGGACTGATCCAGCGCGCGGTGGGCGAGGACAAAGAAGCCACCGTGGCCGGGCACGAGGCAGCCATCCGCGAGGCGGCGAGCCGCGGCGCCCAGGTGATCTGCCTGCAAGAGCTGTTCGACGCCCCCTACTTCTGCAAGGTGACCGACGCCGCCCGCTTCGACCTGGCCGAGCCGATCCCCGGACCTACCGTGGAGCGGATGCAGCGGCTGGCCGGTGAGCTGGGCGTGGTGATCGTGGTGCCGTTGTTCGAGCGGCGGGCGCCCGGCCTGTACCACAACTCCGCGGCGGTGGTGGATGCGGACGGGTCCCTGCTGGGGATCTACCGCAAGATGCACATCCCCGAAGACCCGCTCTACTACGAGAAGTACTACTTCACCCCCGGCGAGATCTACCAGCACGGCGCCAGTGCCGATCCCGCTACCGGCTTCCGCACGTTCGATACCCGCTTCGGGCGCATCGGAGTGCTGATCTGCTGGGACCAATGGTATCCCGAGGCGGCCCGTATTACTGCCCTGATGGGCGCGCAGGTGCTGTTCTATCCCACCGCCATCGGCTGGCATCCGGCCGAGAAGGAAGAGTGGGGCGCTCCGCAGGTAGAGGCGTGGCGAACTATCCAGCGCAGCCATGCCATCGCCAACGGTGTCTATGTCGCTGGGGCAAACCGGGTGGGCCATGAGCCGGAACCGGGCACGGACGGCATCGAGTTCTTTGGCCACTCCTTCATCTGCGATCCGTTCGGCCGGATCGTCGCGGAAGCCGGGACGGACCCGGAGATCCTGATCGCGGAGTGCGACCCCGCGCGCATCGAATACACCCGCCGCAACTGGCCGTTCCTGCGCGACCGGCGGATCGATGCCTACGGGCCGATTCTGAAGCGGTACCTCGGATGAGCGGGGAGCCACGGCGCCGGTGGCCGGCGGAGTGGGAGCCACACGCCGCCACATGGATCGGCTGGCCTCACCACGAACCGGATTGGCCCGGTAAGTTCGAGCCGATCCCCTGGGTGTACGCGGAGATCGTCCGCGCCCTGCACCGGTTCGAGCCGGTCCACATCCTCTGCCAGGACGAGCCGGTCCGCGAAGGCGCGCTGGCAGTCCTGCGCGCGCACGACGTGAACCTGGACCGCTGCACCCTGCACCTCGTCCCCACGGACCGCGTGTGGCTGCGCGATTCCGGCCCGACCGGCGTTTACGGCCCGCAGGGGTTCGAGTGGGTCCGCTGGCAGTTCAACGCCTGGGCGAAGTACGACAACCACCTGCAGGACGAGCTGGTCGCGGCAGCAGTAGCCGGACTGACCGGCCTCCCCTCGGTGGAAGCCGTCCGGCCGGACGGCGGTGGCCCGCTGGTGCTGGAAGGCGGGGGAATCGAGACCGATGGGGCCGGGACGCTGCTCGTTACCGAAGAGTGGCTGCTCTCGGACGTGCAGGTGCGCAATCCCGGCCTGACCCGGGCGGACCACGAGGCGGCGTTCGCGGAGTACCTGGGCATCACCCGCACCCTCTGGCTGGGCGAAGGCGCGGTCGGGGATGACACGCACGGACACGTGGACGACATCGCGCGGTTCGTGGATCCGCATACGGTGGTGCTAACCCTCGAGCCGGACCCCGCGGACGAGAACCACGCGCGGATGCAGGACAACCTCCGCCGGCTGGAGCATGCCGCCCGCACCGTTCCGGGCGGGCTCCGGATCGTGCCGCTGCCGTTTCCCCGGCCGGTGATCATGGATGGCGAGCGACTGCCGGCCAGCTACGCCAACTTCTACATCGCCAACGGGGTGGTGCTGGTCCCCACCTTCAACGATCGCAATGACCGCGTGGCGCTGAACACGCTCGCCGAGCTGTTCCCAGATCGGGAGGTGGTCGGCATCCACGCCGTAGACCTGGTGTGGGGCCTCGGCACCCTGCACTGCCTCACCCAGCAGCAGCCGGTTCCTTTGCCTCGTGGGAACGCGACGTAACGGTCGCTTTCAGATCTACGGACTGGCAGCGATCCCGGAAGTCCCCGGCCCCAGCGCAGCCCGGAGCTGATTGCAACGATCCGAAAAACGAAGCTGCCACTCCATGGTGCCGATGCCGCCGGATGGCTTCAGCCCCATCACCTGTCCCGTCTTGAGCGCCTCGGTGAGCTGGTAGTTCAACGCATACTCGCTATAGACCGCCAACGGGAGCGACCGGGTCAAGCGCTCGGGGTTTCCCGCGGCCGTCCCGGAGGCGCACTGCTCACCCAGGCGAGTGGCGAGGGTCGCCAGCGTGATGGCATACTGCCCGCGGTATTCCGCGCTGAGCGTGCTCTCCGCGCCCTGCCACGCCAACTGCCCGAAGATCGCCCACCAGCCCACGCGGGAGAGGACGATCTGCTTCGCGGCGCTGAGCATCAGGCGCCCCTGGTTCTTCTGGATCGAGAGCGCGACGGCCGGCCAGAGCCCCTGGCGCACCTGCTCGAATTCCGACCGCGCCGCGAGGTAGCCTTCTTTGAGCGCCGGGTCCGTGCCAGGCGCGTCGAACTGCAGCGTCTCCCCCAACAGGGTCAACCGGCGAGCCGCCTCGTCGGTGGCCAGCGCGCGGAGCTGGAGCGCTTCCAGCATCGGCTCCGCGCCCTCCGGCTTGTAGCCGGCGCCGGCCAGCGACTTGAGCAGTGCGGAGAGCTGGGGATACCCCGGCTTCGAAGCCAGGTCCTTCAGCAGGTCGCCGGTAGCGCCACGCGGTACTGCGAAGCTACTCTGAAACGCCGCCGGCACCGTCACCGCCGGCAACGCGGCTCCCAACCGGCGAAGCTCCGGGTTCTGGGAGGCGAGCCAGCTCCACTGCTTACTCACCGAATCCCAGGCCGTGGTGGTAGTGGGAGTCAACCGGGAATAGGTGGCCAACTCCAGGAATGCATCCCGGTAGAGGTCCTTGCGGCGGTCGTGGCTCCAGAGGGTGAGCGGGCGAGCGCCATAGAGGCGGAAGCGGTTAGCGTCCCGGTGCAGCGAGCGGGGGATCCGCAGCGTCACGGCACGGCGGCGGTCATCCCGGATCACCACCGGGAGCGTATCGTCCGCAGCACGCAGCCGTGCAGGGGTCGGCACCGGTGCAGGTACCGCGGGCGCTGCCGGCGGCTCCGGCGTGGGAAGGACCGCGGGCGCCACCGGCGCGGGCACCTCCCGAGGCGAAACCGGCTCCTCGGCACCCACGCCGCGCGCCGAAATCCCTACCCCTAGAGCCAGCAGCCAGAACCAGCGTTTCATTCCAGATCCTCCCGGCGGATTGTACCAGGATCACGCGAGGATGCGTAGCGGCCGCTGCGGTTCGGCGCAGGCCTGGCGGTCCTTACGCACTCACCCTTTCCGGCGCTTGACCATCACCAGGTAGAGCTGCCGGGTCTTCCGCTCGTCGTCCGCAATGCCGGGGACGAGGAACTCCGTGCCGCTGCGGTTCCAGCACGGGGAGGGGTCGATACGCAGGTTGCCGCCGATGTAGCCGCCCTGGTCGACGCCCTCCGTGCGCGTCCACGCGTTATCCGCGCGCCGCAGAATGGTGTAGTAGTTCTTCCCACGGTCGCCGTGACCGTTGACGAACCACTTCCCATCCGGTGAGAGTGCCACGTCGCCGCCGGGCTGAGGAAAGAGGCCGGGAGGCCCAAGCGTGCCGGAAACCTCCTTCCGCTCCACGTCGAACAGGATCTGCCGCTTGTCCTGCAGGCCGATGAGCTGCCGCCCCGACTCCCATTCCGGGTGACCGCCGATGTGCTGCCCCAGGGGCTGGAGGCCGGTGCCGTCGGCGTTCATCACGAACGGCACGTCCAGCCGGCGTTCGCGAATGTCAAAGTCGCCCCGGACGAAAAAGAAGATCCGCCGGTCGTTGCGACTCCAGAGGGTGTGGTTGATGAACAGCTCCAGCGTGTCCACGTCCGGCCGCGTGGGGCGCAGCAGGTCCGCGAGCTGCCGGAACGAAACGAGCAGCCGCTTCTTCCGCGTGCGGACGTCGATCTTGAAGATCCCGTCGTCGTCCGGATGCTTGCGGCCGGTGGTCCAGTCGTGGGCGCCCGGGTAGCCGGTTACCGGCCTCAGGCGCGCGAGGCGCCCGTAGTTGATGGCCAGAAACGACCCGCCGTGCTGGGCCACGCCGCTGTTAGCGACCGGCGTGTCTCCGAAGCGATACTCCGCCACCCGCTGCCCGTGCTTCCCCTTGGACAGATCGAACAGCACGCAGAACAGCTCGTGGGTCTTCGGGTCGCGGTCGTTGAAGAAGAACTGGGTCTCGGGCGCGTCCGGGTTCCAGTAGAGCATCGTGCCCTGCTGCGGGTTCCAGGCGCGGGTGCGGTCTACTACACGGGCCGAGTAACCATTGCGCGTGTCCAGCAGCACGATCTCCGCAGCCTCACCCGGCTGCGGCATCCGGTCCTGGAAGTCCGTCTGCAGCGCCACGATCCAACGCCCGCTCCGGTTCCAGGGGATCGTACGCACGTGCCCGATGTAGCCGAAGAAGTGGTGCTTCGGCCCCGAGGTGATCCGCCGGATCTCGGTGGTCAACTCTGGTGATGGGAGTGGTTCCGCCGCCACAGCTGCCACGCACGAGAGGAGCAGACAGCCCCGGATGAGCACGCCTCGGAGGCGACCCACGCTCACGGCCTGAAAGGGGTGTAGTAGTCCCATGCATGCGCTCCCTGCTATCGGCTCGCGGCCGCCAGCATCGCCGTGACGGCGGAGACCGCGGACTCCAGGGCGCCCTGCATCCAGGTGTGGGTGAGGGAAGCGTGCTCCCCGGCGAAGTGGATGCGGCCCTCCGGCTTGATGATGTCCGCGTGGAGCCCGGTGTGCTGGCCCGGAAGAAACCACGCAAACGCGCCGCCGCTCCAGCGATGCTCGTCCCAGCTCCAGCTCGCGGTACGGCGGATCAGCGCCTTGTCCGAGAGCTGCGGGTGGACGCGAGCCAGGTTCTCCAGGACCAGCCGAGCGCGCTCCGCGTGCGGAAGATCCCCCAGGCGGCGGGCGGCCTGGCCCCAGGTGTAGGACGCCAGGAACGGGCTGGCGGCGGCGGAGACCGCCGGGTCGCGCGCCGCGGCGTTGCTGCTCGGGTAATAGGTGGTGCCGGAGGGCAGATCCGTGAAGGTACCGCCGCCATAGATCCCGTCGTCCGTCTCCCAGAAGCGGCGCTTCGCGATCGCCAGCACCTTGGTGGAGGAGTCGTAGTGGAGCTGGCGAATGGCGCGCTGTTTCCCGCTGGAGAACGCCGGCTCGATCCGCAGTCGCGCCAGGACCGGGAACGGCAGGGTGCAGAGCAGGAAGTCACCCTCCACCCGGCGCTCCCGACCGTCTTCGCGGTAGATCGCCGCCGCCTTGCCGCGGAGCGGATCCTGCTCCAGGCGCACCACCTCGCAGCCCAGCTTCGGCCGCGACCGGAGCTTCTGCGCCAGGGCGGCCGGAAGGCGGTCCGTCCCGCCGACGATCTCGTCGAACTCCTGGGTCCAGACCTCGTTCCGCTCCTCCCGGAGGAACTCCGTAGCCCCGGTGTGCATCTCCGCTTCCTGGCCGTAGATCACTGAGAGCAGCTCGATGGCCTCCTGCGACCAGCCGGCCTGGTCGCAGAGCTGTTGGAGCGAGAAGTTGTCCAGGGCGCGGACCGCAGTCGAGCCGGGGGTGACCGCCGAGAGCTCGGCGCGCTCCGCCTCGGTCAACGCGGCGAGGCGGCGCAGGACGGCGGCTTCCCAGAGATCATCGGCGGAGAGATCGCGCTCCCGCGGCGCAAGCTGGAACAGGGCGTTGAGGCGCTTGCCGTCCCGGATCCGCTCTCGGCGACCACGGAGGTAGTAGTAGCCGTTGGGATTGCTGTGGACGAACGGGCGCAGCGAGACTCCCGCTTCGCGCACGTAATGGCGGGTGAGCTCATGGCGTTTGGGGATGCGCATGGCGCCGGCTTCCCCATAGAGCCCATCCTCGAAGCGGAGGGTGCGCACTCGGCCACCGATGTGGCGGCGCTCCGCTTCCAGGAGCACCACGTCGTGGCCCCGGCGCTCCAGCTCATAGGCGGCGCAGAGGCCGGCAAGCCCGGCGCCGACGATGATGACGCGGAGCGGGCGCCCCGGGTTGTCCGCCGCGCGGAGATCGCGGAGCGGCGAGAGGCCCAGGGTCGCGCCGGTGGCGATGCCGAGGCGGCGGAGGAACTGGCGGCGGTCGAGGGGAGTGCCGTGCATAGGTCCGTGCAGCGAGGCGACGCCGGAGCCGGCGCCAGGGACAATTCCCCGGCGCTGCCGGCGCGCAACGCTTCACCACTTCGGCAGGGCCTGGGAAGGTCCTGCCTCGAAGCACCGGTTCTACCACTAATGGTGGAGCCGCCAACCACCCTTAGTTGGTGACGCGACCGTACCGGGCGTGGGCGGCGCCGTCCGGGGCCGGAACGAGCTCGTCGAAATCGTAGGCGTCCAGCTCGCTCAGGTCGAACATCAGCGGCATCGGAGCATCGTGAACCTGCGGGGTGAGGCTAATGGCCGCCCGGACAGTGGTGCCCCCGGGTGACGGGGTCCATTCCGCCTGATGACAGAGTGTGCGCACCAGGGGCAGGCCGAAACCGCCGACGCGACCGTCACCGCGCACGCTGCCGATCGGAGGCACCAAAGCAGGATCGAAGCCAGTGCCAAAATCGGTGACGGTGAGCAGCACGTCCTGCTCCCGGCACTCCACCAGGAGCTGAAACAGCCCCACGTTGGAGTGGGCGTGCTGCACCACGTTGCCGGAGAGCTCCCCTACCACCAGGAGGCAATCCTCAATACGCTCCGGGTTCACACCTGCCGACTCGAGGACCGCCCGAGTAGTAGCCCGGGCCATGCGCAGCCCGCGCACGTCTTCCGTGGCATCCAGTGCCAACCGCGCCGCCGGCGCGCTCCGCAGTTCCATCGAGCCTCCGTTCTCCGCGCCTCGCTGCCCGCACTCCAAGCGCTTTGGCAGTTAGCACCCAGGTAGAATTTGGAGGACTGGTCAGCGGGGTGGAAGGTTCCAAAACTACGTCGCCAGGGAGTTCCAGCTCACCCGCCCTCTGGCCTGATGTGTACCCGCTCTAAGGATCCTCGAAACGGCAGGGAGACGATCTGCCCCCTTCGCCGAAGGAACCCACGATCATCGCCGTCGAATAGAGCGAACGGGGCCTTGCCAGGATGGCCGATAGGCGCCCGATAGGTGCGCGATGTCATTTGACACTGGAGCTGATCCGACGACAGTTGCTCCCGACGAGGCGGACTATCACCCGATCGACGAGTCTATGAAGGCGCTCCTCCGGAGCTATCCGGAAGCGCTGTTCCGGTTGGCGGGTTGTCCGGTGGCGGGCGGGCTGCTCCGGATGGAAGACACGGCGATCAATGTTCCCGAGCAGCGAGCGGATCACGTCTTTGTCGTTCAGAACGAAGCGGGCGGTCCGGAGGGCGCGGTCTACGTGGAGTACCAGCTCCAACCACGCAGTGAACTCCTACCCACCTGGTTTGCGAAGGCAGGAGCGCTCGGCCGGCAGCTTGGGTTACCGGTGCTCCTGCTGGTCGTATACCTGGAGAAGGGGAAACGCACCCGGTTTCCTGACGAGTATTCGGTGAACATAGCTGGCCTGTCCAGCCAGTACCGGTTTCCGGCGGTGCGCCTCTGGGAACACGCGGAGCGAATCCGGAGTGGGGAGCTGTGGCCGCTGGCGCCGCTGCTGGTGTTGTGCGAAGATAATCCTGGCGCGCACACGCTGCGGGAAGAGCTCGCGCTGATCGACCAGTCCGGCGCGAGCCCTGAGGAGCAAGCAGAATTGCTGGCGGTGGCGCTTCGCGTGGCGGGACGGATGCTGTCGCGAGAGCTGGTGGAAGCGGTCTTTCGGGAGGAGCTGCCCATGGTTCGAGGTGCTACCATCATCGACGATTGGATCGCCGAGGGGAAGGAAGTGGGGAAGGAAGAGGGAAAGGAAGAGGGCCGAGCCATCGAGGCGCGGCGCCTGACCCGAGAGGTGCTCTCGGTCCGATTCGGCACGCTGCCCGAGGCTTTGCTCGCCCGGCTCGAGATCCTCGACGCCGACACCTGTGAAATCCTCTTCCGACGCGCACTGGTAGCCGCTTCGCTGGATGACCTAGACGCATAGCCGGCACGGCTGCTGCGGGCCAGCAGCCGTGCTCGTTCGCGGGACGCCGAGGCTGGGATCGTTTACCGCTTCAGCCTGCCTTTCTAGCTGGCGGTGTGCTCCCAGCCGTCCCCCCGCACCCAACATCGCCCGTACGGGCCTAAAGCCCGAGTCCCCGCTGTCCCGGATTGGGGGGATAACTAAGCCCGAGGTGCTGATACGCCAGGTGCGTGGCGCGGCGCCCGCCGGGGGTGCGGGCCAGGAAGCCGATCTTCAGCAGGTAGGGCTCCACCACCTCCACCAGCGTGGTCTGCTCCTCGTTGAGCGTAGCCGCCAGCGCTTCGATCCCCACCGGGCCACCCTGGTAGGTCTGGATGATCACGCGCATCAACTCCCGATCGAGACGGTCCAACCCGAGGTGGTCGATGCCCTCGAGGCGAAGGGCGGCGTCCGCGGCGGCGAAGTCAATGGTGCCGCTGCCCTCTACCTCGGCGAAGTCCCGGACCCGCTTCAGCAACCGGTTGGCGATCCGCGGAGTACCCCGAGAGCGCCGTGCGATCTCGACCGCGCCTGGCTCTTCGATCGGCACCTTCAGGATGCCTGCCGAGCGTTCCACGATTGTCTGGAGATCGTCCGGGTGGTAGTAATCCATGTGGTAGGTGAGCCCGAACCGCCCCCGTAGCGGGCCGGAGAGGAGTCCGGTCATCGTGGTAGCGCCGACCAGCGTGAACGGCTTGAGCTTGAAGTTGAGCATCCGAGCGTTCGCGCCACGGTCCAGCACGAAGTCGATCGCAAAGTCTTCCATGGCAGGGTAGAGGTACTCCTCGACCGCCGCGTCCAGCCGGTGAATCTCATCGATGAAGAAGACGTCGCCCTGTTTCACGTTGGTGAGAAGCCCCATCAAGTGCCCGGTCTGCTTGAGGGCGGGGCCCGAGGTGATGTGGATGTCCACCCCCATCTCCTCGCGGATGATGTGGGCGAGCGTTGTCTTCCCGAGCCCCGGCGGGCCATGCAGCAGCACGTGGTCCAGCGGCTCTCCCCTCCGGGTAGCGGCGGCCAGCGCGATCCGCAGCGGCCGGACCACTTCCCGCTGGCCGATGTATTCGGTCAACGACTTCGGCCGTAATGACGCGGGCTCCGGATCGTCTTCCGGCAGCTCGCCGCCGCTCATCAGTCGCTCACGCATGGCCCCTCCGCACCCCTCTACCTTGCTGCCGATTTCACCCCCATTATATTGAATTGTCGTTCGATAGGTGGGGGCCGGATAGGCCGCGGGAAGTTGCGAGGTGCGATTTCCGAGTGTCGAACGGGCGGCAGATGCTGGGGCCGAGAAAGAGAATGAGAATAAGAAAGAGAATGATTCGGGGCGCAGTCCGGCGTCGGAAGTGCGAGCTACGAAGTCCGAAGGGCGAATGGGGAACCCGCGGGAAGTGCGAGCGACGAGTTTCGAAGTGCGAATGGGGAGCCAGCACCCTGAACCTTCGAAGCGAGTAATAGTAAGATTCTGGGCGCTGACCCGCGCGGCCGAGCTCTTACCGTAGCCGAACACCGAACACCTACTAAACACCCACGCCCACTTCTCACGCCGGCTGCCGCCCATGCCCCCAACACCCATCACCCAACACCCAACACCCAACACCCTTTCCCAACTCGGCGAATTCGGGCTGATCGAGCGGCTGGCTCGCAAGCTGGAAGCCGCAGGCGCGCGACCGGCTGCGGGAAGCCTGCAGCTCTCCGTAGGCGACGATGCGTCCCTGCTAGGGCTGCCGCCAGGCACGGAGTTGGCGGCGACGGTGGACGCGCTGATCGAGGAAGTCCACTTCCGGCGGGACTGGTCCCGCCCGGAGGACCTGGGATGGAAGTCGCTGGCGGTGAATGTGAGCGACCTGGGCGCGATGGGCGCGAAACCGCTGGGAGCCCTCATCAGCATTGCGCTGCCGGGAGACGTGCCGGTGCGGTGGATCGACCGGTTCTACGCCGGGCTCGCGGAGTGCGCTGCGCACTACGGCTGCCCGATTGCGGGCGGGGATACGGTCCGGTCGCCGCGGCACATTGCGCTCTCGGTCACCGCCTTCGGCAGCGTGCCGGCCGGCTGCGCGGTGCGGCGAGCCGGGGCCGCCGTGGGAGACCTGCTCTGCGTGACCGGCGTGCTGGGGGACAGCGGAGCCGGCCTGGAACTGCTGCAGCAAGGCGAAAAGCGCAAGCGCGGGTATGCCCCCCTCTACGCCTGGCACCTCCGCCCGCAGCCGCCCGTGGGCGCCGGGGCGGCCCTGGCTGAGGCCGGGCTACCAACTGCGATGATGGACCTCTCGGACGGGCTGGGCAGCGACCTCCGCCACCTGGCCCGGGCCAGCGGCACCGGGGCACTGGTCCGCGCCGAGCGCCTGCCGATCTCGGATGCCGCCCGCCGCGCCGCCCGGGAGCTGAAGATCGATCCGCTCCGCTGGGCGCTCTTCGGCGGTGAGGACTATCAGCTACTGTTCACGGTGCCGCCCGAGCGGTTTGCCGAAGTGCCTCCCACCCTCGGCCCGCTCGGCGTCTCCGCTACCATCATCGGTGAGATCACCCGCCGCAACGTGGTCGTAGCCCTCGCGGACGGCACCACCCGCCCGCTCCGCCCCGAAGGCTTCGCGCACTTCGGGGGGTGAGGCCCGTACGGGCGGTGGTTGGTGTTCGGTGTTCGGAGATACCCTCGTACCCGCGCGAGTGAAGCATCGCCCCTGCCCCTGAATACCCATCGAGCCAATCGAAAGCAGGCACCCCGTCCCAACACCGAACACCGAACACCGCCCGTACGGGCCCCTTACTGCGGCTCCCCTACGTCGTAAGCGTTGGTGGCGCGGAGGCGCACGCGGTAGCTGCCGATGTTGTTCTGCCAGTGCTCGTTGTCGTTGATCACGATCTGGAGACGACCGGTGCCGAGCCCGGTCTTCTCGATGTGCTTGCCGGCCAGCCAGCGCTCCCCGGTGGCGCCGACACGGCCCAGCACGGCGCCCCAACGGAAGCCTTCCTGCAGCCGCCGCTTCCCCGGCAGCGGGTCCGCGATGCCGTCCGGATCGCTGGCCCAGCCGTCCTCGTCGAACGAGAGGCGCGCGTAGCCCGCGGAGTCGGCCTGCAAGCGAGTGGTGGGCGTGACGGAGATACCGGTATCCATCCAGCCCACGTAAGTGCAGTGGTGCAGCGCCTGGAGGTCGAAAGTGCGCTCCACGGTGGGCTGGCGCACGGCCAGCCGCCGCACGCTGCCGGCGGGGAGCACCGTAGACTTGCCGTCCGTGCCGGTGATCTTCAACTCCTGCGCGGCGACCTTCCCCCGAAGCGCCACGCCGCCAGCCAGCCGAACCAGGTCCAGCTTCCGGTCCTGCGCGTCGGCGAAGCCCGGCACGATCCGCCCGAAGAGGCGATAGAGCGGGTCCGGCTCGTGGGCGTCCGTGTCCTGGTAGGCGGCGAGCAGCGGGCTCAGGACCGGCAGGCCGATGTCGGTCAGGTCCGCGGAGGCCGCTTCGGCCGCTTTAAAATCCTTGCCCTGGAGCACCGTTAGCCCGCGCGTAATGCGGGCCGCCTCCTCCGACGTTGCGGGATCCGCGGAGTGGAAGGAGCGCAGCTCGCGGAGGGAGACCTTTTTGGTCGTGCCGTCCACGCTTACGGAGAGGGCGTCCGCAGAGAGGGTGCCTTCCAGGCTCCGCCCATCCTTCGTCGAGACCCAGGCCAGCCGGCCATCACCACCGGCTTGCGCCAGGGGAGCGTAGGCTCCGGGGAGGATCATCAGGGCGGCCGCCGAAGCGGCGGCGATAAGGCGAAGCTGCATCGAATACTCCACGTGCGGTACGCTGCCCGCAGGTCATCGGTGACGTAAGAAACGGAGGCGCGTCGTTAGCGGGGACGCTTGAGGGTCCAGTACTGCGTCTGGCCCAGCGCGCCGGTGGTGCTGGAGGGGGTCATGGACCAGCTCGTGGCCGATTGGCCGGCCACTTCCCAGCCCTGCGCGCCCACCGCGTTCAGCAGGGAAGTCGAGTCGTCCCGGCGCACGGTCATCCCCAGCTTCCGGGCCAGCCCGCGGAAGTCCCCTGCGGAGACAGAGCGCTGCGAGTCCGACCAGGTGACCGAGGCTTCAGCACCGCCGGCCATGCTCGCCGTGCCGTCCTGGCTGAGTTCCGCGTACTCCCAGCGCTGCCGCATCTCCTGGGCCTGCACGCTCTCCAATCCCCTCCGCCAGGACAGCGAAGACGCCAACAGCGCCACGGCCGCCAGCGCCAGGAGGGGCCAGCTTCGACGTAAAGTGGGGACGACGCTCAAGTTGGACTCCTCCAGCCGGCTCCAGGGAGCCAGGCCCCTGTCAGTTCCACACCGTCCCGTTCCCGCTGGCGGGAGGAATCTCCTTGCTCAACCTCATCTGGAAATGTGGCAGGGACTTCGTTCTACGGAGCGCAACCGGAACGCAAGTACATTCGGAGGGAGGTCGGGATGTCCCGAGGCGTGGTGTTCGG
>JAJFMS010000629.1 GCA_020696885.1 Armatimonadota bacterium
CTCCATCTTGGATTGGATCACTACCGGCCGGTCTGTAAACGCAAGGAGCGTTGGGCCGGTCCCCATGCGCGTGAGGAACGAGTCTCCTTCCTGCGTGCTGCGGCGAACCCACGAGAAGAGCTGCGTAACGTCGTCCTTCCCTACGGGAACCGGAACCTGCGGGAGGGGCAGGCGAGCCATCACCGCGTTCTTCCAGGCGGACGGCTCGGCATAGAATACCGACCGCTGCGTCTCCACCAGCAGGAGAAGCACCGCCACCAGTAGCACGGGGCGCGGAGCCCTAGCCGCGCCCGCCGCCAGGATGATCACGAAGAATACGCAGAATCCAGTCATCCGCGCAAACAAGAGGTACGCACCCACCGCGCAGACCAGTAGCCCGGCGAAGAGGAGCGAACGCGGTGCGCGGAGAGAGACGCCGCCCCGTGCAAAGCCCGCGATGCCACCCAGAAGCGCCAGCAGGGGGAGTACTCCGTACGTCAGCAGGAAGGACGCCGCTCCCGGGCTGTTCACTTCTTCGATCCAGAGCACTCGCTCCTCGAACGGCAGCCGTGCCGGATCGGCCGGCTTCACCCCCAGGTTTGCGACCTTGGCCGCCACAATCCCCCATACGTGCGAGTAGCCGGTCTCGCCGGATGGCAACAGTCTCGACCCTGCCACCAGCACGAGCGCCAGTCCGAGCACAGCGCTTAACTGGAAGCGGCCGCCTCGACTACGCCCCAGCCAGGACCCAGCAGGAATCGCCAACGCCGTGAGGAATACCGGCGAGGACCAGCGAGAACAAGAAGCGCGACAGGTGCCACGCCGAGAGCGCCAGGGCGAAGCATCCGCCGGACGCCAGGGCGATAAGCCCCGCCCGGCGCTCTTCCGGCGTCTCCAGTGCCGCCAGCAGCAGCCAGACTCCGAAGAACAACAGCGGCAGCGCGAAGTGCTCGGTCCCATAGCCCCCGATGATCCGTGCATAGGTTGGCACCGCGACCGCGTAAAGAGCAGCGGCGAACACCCCCGACCGCCGGCTCCGCCACAATGCCGTGGCAGCGCCGTAAGCCGCAAACACTCCGAGCGACGTGACGAAGCAAACCACGGTGATCAGGAACACATGCAGCGGCTGCCCGCCTCCCGCCAAACGGTAGAGCCGGCCCTCCACACCTTCAACCAGCGTGGTCAGATTGTCGCGGACGTTGAATCCTTCCGGGTGGTGGAGCCCCGGATCGACGCTCGGAATCGGCCGCGCCTCCGCCACCATCCGGGCGTAGCGGTACTGGAGCGCGTCCTCAGTAGTAAAGATCGCCGTGTCGTCAACCGGATTGAAGTCGGGCAGGCTCCGGAAGTGGTAGAGCCGGAGCACGCCGGCCAGCAGGAAGCACACCACCACAAGAAGGAGCGGTAACCAGCGAGGGGCGCCTCGTGGGGTTGCTGGTGGGTTTTGGCCCTCCTTCGTCTTCGCATCGCTGCGAGGCATACGGGGTCTCTCCATCGGGACACGCGGCAATCAGCCCGAACAACTATCCGGGCGCACCGGAACAGCGGTGGTATGCGCTGACTTATACACCCAATACCTTGCTCTACCCAAAGCCCTCCCGCCCCGCGGGCATTCTCCGCCTCCGTGCGGCGCTGCCGCGTTACAATAACGGGTCTTGCGGGTGGCTTCGGCCCATGGCGCACGCGGCGCCGCGCTTCTGGAACCTTTTGTAATGAGCAACTCCCCAACCCTCTCGTACGCCGACTCGGGTGTCGTAGCCGCCGGCAAGCCGCTCTCCGGCCTGCTCTCCTGGGTCAACCGCACCCTTCCGTTCCGCCGCGGCGTGGGGGAGCCGGTGCTGGGCATCGGCTTCTATGCCAACGTCCTGCGGCTGACGGACAACCTGGGGCTGGCGATCTCGACCGACGGGGTAGGTACCAAGATCCTCGTGGCCGAGATGATGCGGAAGTACGACACCATCGGCATCGACTGCATCGCCATGAACGCGAACGACATCATCTGCGTCGGCGCGGAGCCGCTAGCGATGGTGGACTACCTCGCCGTTCAGGAAGCCCGCCCGGACGTGATGGAGCAGATCGGCAAGGGGCTCTACGAAGGCGCGCTCCAGGCGAACATCACCATCCCGGGCGGAGAGCTGGCCCAGCTCAAGGACATGATTGCCGGCATCAACCCCAACGAAGGCATCGACCTGATGGGCACATGCGTCGGCATCGTGCAACTCGATCGGATGGTGTTGGGGCAGGACATGCAGGCTGGAGACGTGGTGGTGGGCCTGGCCAGCACCGGGATCCACAGCAACGGCTTCACGCTCGCGCGGCGCGCACTATTCGGCGCGGCAGGCTACCGGGCGGACCAGCACGTGGACGAACTGGGTTGCAGCGTGGGCGCGGCGCTCCTGGAGCCCACGCAGATGTACGTGCGCCCGGTGTGGCAGATGCTCTCCGAGGGGCTTCCGGTGCGCTCCCTCTACCACATCACCGGGGACGGCCTGCTGAACCTGAACCGCGGCGAGCGGCCGTTCGGCTTTGACCTCCAGTGGCTTCCCGAGCCCCAGCCGATCTTCAACCTGATCGCCGCGGCGGCCCAGGTGGATGCGGCCGAGATGTACCGCGTGTTCAACATGGGAGTCGGCTTCTGCGTGGTGGTTCCGGAAAGCGCCGTGGCCCGGGTCCAGGCGATCGCCGGCGAGCACGGGATCGACGCCTGGGCGCTCGGCACGGTGGTGAACGACGAGCAGAAGCGCGTGTGGCTCCGACCGCACGGTCTCGTCGGCGAGGGCGAAGAGTTCCAGCCAGCCGCCTAGTGGTTCGCCAGTGTCCGGGTGGGTGTGTGAGTGCGGGAGCGACGGATCCTAACTTCCCAACACCCAATACCCAACACCCACGGCCTGGCTGCTCAAAGGAAGGTGCGGGGAGACTCGCCGAATGATGCTGCGAGAGCACGTGGCGGCCAGAGCGCCCGCATCCTAAGGCGCTCCAGAGCGTTCTTATATTGGCCGCGCGCTCGCGCGGCTTCCCGCCCTTCCGGAGCGCCCCCATCCATGCCCGTGATGACACGCACACAGACCAGGTTCCAGCTCGCCCGCCGCGCCTTTGTTGCTGCGCTCGCCCTGACCGCGGCTGCGGCCCTCCCGGCGCGTGCCCAGACGCCGGACCCGAAGGATTACCGGCTCATCGTCCGCGTGCCTCGGGAAGAGGTGGATAGCTGGCTGAAGGACCAGATCGCCAAGAGCGGCGGCAAGCTGGACCAGGAGCGGTACCACTTCGTGGTCGGCTTCTCCACCGGCCATTACGGCAGCGACCCGGTGCAGGCGATCGCCATGCGCCGGCTGGCGTTCTCGCTGCTCAACAATACCTTTGCCGCGGGCGACCGCGTGACTCCGGTGGCTTGGGAGCTGCAGCTCTGGGATAAGGGCGAGCCGATCGACCTGACCGCAGACCCGAAGTCGCGCGCCGCCTTCGTAGACGCCGTGCCGTATGCGCCGGCCGAGGGCAGCCTGGGGGGGCACGATACGGAGCGGGCGCTGTATGACACGCTCACGCAGGCCGTACCGCGGGGCGAGGCGTCCAGCACCATCGTGCTGCTGCTGACGAACACCAACCAGAGCCAGGGACCCACCGGCAAGCGCGTCACGCTCTTCGGCGCGAACAACCGGCAGCTCGCGGAAGCCATTGCGTCCCGCGGCTACCGGCCGCGCGCGCGCCACACTTTCACCGCCCAGAGCACTACCGGCGACGTGAACATCGACGTCACCGCCCTGTTCCCCAAGGAGTTGAAGCCGCTCCCCGGCGCAGCGTCCGGCGCTCGCTATCCCACGTTCCCGGTGAACACCTGGCAGCCGGCGGCGGATCGTCCCGGCACTTCGGACGCGCTCCCCAACCCGGTCAGTACCGCCGGGTCCTCAGCTCCCACTGGCGAGACCCCGGGTACCGCTCCTGCCAACCCGGACCAGCCTGAGAACAAAGGCGGCTTTCCCTGGCCGCTGCTGCTCCTCGCGCTGCTGGTGATCGCGGGCATCGCGGCGCTGCTGCTGCGGAAGAAGCCGGACCAGGAGCCGAAACCCGCCGCAGTCCCGCAGGGCAAGCCGGTACCCGGCTCCATCCACGCCACGCTCGGTTCGGCCCCGAACAGCAAAAACGTCACGCTCTCGCCGCTCACCACCGCGAGCCGCTGGATTCTGCTGCTGGATCCCACCAACCGGCCGGTGGTCACCGAAGACGAGAAGGCGGAAGGCACGCGCCTCGCCCGGATCACCATCGACGACCGCCGCCGGTTGGTGCTGGAGGGGGAGACCGACGTCCTGTTCCAGAACGTGGCCGGAATCAAAGCGGACGCCGCCAACCCCCGGCAGCTCCTGCTTGCGCCCGGCGACCACCT
>JAJFMS010000630.1 GCA_020696885.1 Armatimonadota bacterium
CGGGGATCGACGCGGGGCGAAGGCTCGGCCTCGGCTCGGGGCCGGCGTGCGGTGGCGATTCCGATCAACACCCAGATCAGCGGCGGGATGGCGGGAATGATGCTGAGGCTATCGAACACGCTGTGTGCAGCGTGCGCTACCAGCGCCGCACCCACGCCTGGAAGCCAGTACCACTCCGGAACTCGGACGCCGCGGACCACGCACCCGACCGCCAGCCCGAGCAGGGAGAGCCAGCCGAGCAGCCCCAGCAGCCCCTGGTCTGCGAAGAGCTGCAAGTAGGTATTGTGTGCGTGCCGCGTGTAGGCCGCGATGGCGTGCGGGGCAAACGCCACCTCGTAACTCCCGGCTCCCCAGCCAAGCACCGGTCGGGCCTTCCCCATGTTCAGGGTCGCGCGCCAGGTAAGAAGGCGGAACTGATTTGACTCGCCGGCCGACGTCTTACCGGAATGCGGGCACAGCTCCTTCGACAGCCCCGCTACCTCCATCACCGTATCTCGTCCCCGGAGCGGGCTCGAGAGCGCGAAGGCTACCACGGCGGCCACGGCGCAGAGGCTGCCGAACCGGACCCAGGCTTCCCGGTCTAACTCGCGACGCCGCAGCAAGAGCAGGAATACCAGCACCACTGCTCCGCAGCCGACTGACAGGATGCCGCCGCGAGAGCCGGTGGTCACGAAGGCGCTCACCACCGGGGCGGTGAGGAGCCCGGTTGCCAGCAGCCACGTGGATGGCTTGAACTCCGCCGGGCGTCGCTGGGCAACTCCCAGCGTGAGGAGCACCATCGGGCCCAGGTAACCGGCGAGGAAGTTCGGATGGGTGAACCCGGCGGTGGTTCGCCAGTTCACGTCCCCGGCTTTGTACCGCTGGAGATACTCCCGCAGCGCCAGCCCCCCTTCCACAAAACCGCCCGCCAGGAGAGCTCCCAGCAGCCAGCCGGTTTGCCGATGCTCCACCATATCCGCGGCCAACCAGAGCCCCGCGGCGTAGGAGGCATGGAGGATCGCCTCGGTGACCGTGGCGCCCTGGTTCGCGGAGACGAAGAAGGTGGCGGCGACGATCACCACGTAGCCCACGGCTAGCCAACCGCCTAACGTGGGTCGCAGCGAGGGCGCCGTAGGGATGAGCAGGCGCAGGAGCACCGAGATCCACACCAGCAACGCCAGGCTCAAGGCGGGGATGGCCCCCACGCGTCCGGCCACCAGCGGCGCGATCGCCAGGCTCAAGAGGAAGGGCGCCATGGCGAGGAGCGGATAGTTGCTGCTCTCGCTTACCGTCGATGCCTGAGTCGCGCGTTCCACCGGATTGCCTCGTTTCTAGCCAGCGTCAGCCCCGCCCGAATCACCAGCCCGGCCGCCAGCAGCGGCTTCCCAATCGGATTCCGCCCGAACGCCGAATTGCGCGAGAAGTACCGGTAGGCGCTCTGATGATGCATCACGATCATCCGCTTCGGGCGGCGATCGCTGCTGCGGCCGATCTCGTGGATCACCATCGGCTCGGGCGTGTACTGCACGTCCCAGCCGGCGGCGTGGGCGCGGTACGCCCAGTCCACGTCCTCGAAGTACATGAAGTACCCGTCATCCAGGCCGCCGATCTGATCGATCATCTCCCGCCGGGCCAGCAGGCACGCCCCGGAGAGCCAGTCTACCTCGCGGGAGGTGGCATGGTCCCAGTCGCGCATCAGGTAGTCGCCGGTGAACCGGTTCTTGGGGGCGAACCACTCCAGCGGCGTGTGCCGGAAGACCCCGGCGAGCAGGGAGGGGTAGTGCCGGCACGAGTACTGGAGGGAGCCGTCCGGGTTGAGCAGCTTCGGCCCGATCAGCCCCGCGCGTGGGTGTGCGTCCGCATAGGCGAGCAGTTCCGTCAGCCAGCCGGTCTTGACCACTGTATCGGAGTTGAGGAGCAGGAAGTAGCGGCCGGAGGCGTGCCGGTACGCCACGTTGTTGCCGCCCGCAAAGCCCAGGTTGGGGGACTGCCGCACCAGCTTCGCCTGCGGGAACTCGGCGGCCACCATGTCGGCGCTGCCGTCCAGCGACTCCTGATCGACGACGATCACCTCGAAGGTCACGCGCTCGGACGGCGCTCCCGGCTCCGGCCGCCCCGCTTTCGCCCAGGCGGCATGCACGTCCGGATCATCCGGGGTGTACAGGGAGGCCAGGCACCGCCGGAGATAGCCGCGCGCGTTCCAGCTAAGGATCGCGATCGACACGTCGACCTGGCTCGGCGGTGTGGAGCTCATGCGGGGAACAGTATAGCACGCCCCTTTCCGGAAAAACCCCGGGCGGACGGGGGCCGCAAAGCGGTATAGACGTGTATACGCGTCTCCCACACCCTGTCGTTTGCGATTTCCGCCGTTTCGTCGCCCGGGCACCTGGCCCCGAAAAGGGACCCCGCGAAAGGCGCCTCGCAACGTCGGGGGCCGTTCCCCGTTATCATGCACTGGGACGGATTCCCGGATACGGGTATAGAGACTCTGATATGCAACTGAACACTTACCGGCGGTGGTCGCGGAGCCTACCGATCCTTTTGGCGATCGGGCTCCTTTTCTCGCTGGTCACTATTCGGCCCGCCGCGGCAGTGACGCTGGATAGCGCGGCCCGGGCACTTCGCGATCGGCAGCGGGTCTATGACTTCGCGAGGGTCCTCAGCCCGGCTGACCAGCGGCGCATCCAGCTTCGCCTGGAGGCACTGGAGCAGCGGGGCCTGGCCGAAGGCGTGGTGGTCATCGCGGACCGGCTGGAGGACCTCACGATCCAGGAGCTGGCGCTCGGATTGGCGGAGCGGTGGAAAGTCGGCCGGAAGGACGTCGGCAACGGCTTCGTCCTGGCCGTCTCCATCGCCGACCGGAAGCGCTGGCTGGAAGTGGGCCGGGATCTGCAAGGGTTCATCACCGATGCGGACGCAACTCGCCTCACGTCCGACACGCTGGTGGCGCCGTTCCGCGAGGAGCGGTATGGCGAAGGTCTGGACGCCGCGGTGGCGGCGATCGAGCAGCGCCTGGAGAAGGCCGGCGGGGTTGAAGCGCTGCCGGTTCGCGCGCCCGCTCCGCAGCCCTCGCCACTGGCCGGGTTCCTCACGCTGGTGCTCGGCGGCCTGACGGCCCTGACCGCCTCCCGGGCCTGGCCTCGAGGCAGCGTGCCGGGGAAGGACCCATGGCGGCTGCCGGCGATCGGATTGGGTTTCGGCGCCCTCGCGTGTGCGGTGCTCGGGTTGTTGCAGGCCCCACAGGGCGGACTGCAACTGGCGGCCGTCGCGGCACTGCCGGCCGGCTGGGCGGTGCTCCGCTTGCTGGAGGGCGCGTGGATCCCGCTGGACCTGAACACCGCCCATGAAAAGCGGAAGCCGGTAGTGACGGGTTACTGGGCGGCGGTGGCCGCGATTGCGATCTGGATGCTGATGTCGGCCTCACCGCTGGTGGTGGGCTTCGTCATCCTGGCCGTCCCGTTCGGTCTCGCGATCCCGGGGTACTTCGCCCGGGTGCCGCGCAAATGCCCGGAATGCACCGGAGCGCTCCGGTGGCTTCCGGAAGCTGAAGAGCCGCAGTTCCTGCGGGACGATGAAAACCTGGAGCAGCAGATCGGCAGCGTGGACTACGACATCTGGCGCTGCCAGAAGTGCGAGCGCAGCGCCGTCTTCTCCCACACGCGGCCGTTTGCGCCTTACCAGCAGTGCCCTCGCTGCCACCGGCGCACGCTGTCGACGCGCACGGTCATCGACGATGAGCCCACCGCCTGGCAGGACGGCCTCGCCAGCGACGTGACGGAGTGCCGGAACCCGCGGTGTAACTACCGCGACGTCATTCGCCAGCGCCGCGTAGAGCGCGGGGGCTACCGGGAC
>JAJFMS010000011.1 GCA_020696885.1 Armatimonadota bacterium
GAGGCGAAGGAGCTGCGTGCCCGCCTCGGCCGTGGGGACCAGGAGAAGCTGGACGAGTACCTGCACTCGGTCCGCTCCGTGGAGCAGCGGATCGAGTTCCTGGAAGCGCGCCTGCAGGAAGAGCTCCTGGACGCCGCCAATCCCGGCCCCTCAAAGCTGGTGCTCCCCTCGCAGCTCCCCGCGGAAGGGGTGCCGTTCTATAAGATCGACCACGAGATCCACCAGGACCCGGAGAAGCACGCCGAGTACATCCGGGTGATGCTGGACCTGATGGTGCTGGCGTTCCAGACGGACACCACCCGCGTGGTGACCCTGGCGATCGGCAGCGACGGCGCCTATTTCCCGGGCGTGGTGACGGTGGGCTACGAGCGCCACTGCCACACGCTGGAGCACCAGGGCAACGCCTTCCCGGTGGAAAACGCGGACCCGATCGCCCGGGAGGCGTGCCGGCAGATCCACTCCTGGTACACCGCCCTGTTCGCCGAAGCGCTCGCGAAGATGAAGGCGATCGACGAGGGCGGCTCCTCGCTGCTGGACAACAGCATGCTCCTCTACACCTCCTACATGGCGGACGGCGGCCACGGCACGAACGACTACCCGGTGCTGCTGGCAGGCAAGGCCCAGGGCACCCTGAAGCCGGGCCGCCAGATCACCCTGGAGAAGAAAGCGCCGGTAGCGAACCTCTACGTGGAGATGCTGGACCGCATGGGCGTGAAAGTAGACGCCTTCGGCGACAGCAAGACCTCCAAGCACGCCGCTTATGCGGGGCGGTTGCCCGGACTTTTATAAGGAGAGCAGGAAGGGAGGAGGGGAGGAAAGGGGGATTAGTCAGGATGCCAGGAGAAGGATGAGCATGGTTCTCGCGAGGCGCTCGGGCGTGGTGGCGATCCTATCCCACGTGTCATCGCGAAGCGCCTGTCGTCCTCAATGCCTTACCCCGCGCTTCCGTGGCGCTGTGGCGATCCCGAAGGTTGCGCCGTACCCGGCCTGGGTCCCTTCGACGTCTTGCAGGATCCGTACCGTTTGGGATTGCCACGGCGCCAAAAGCGCGCCTCGCAATGACTGCTTCTTCTGGCTGCCCGGTCTCCTCCTTTCCTGGGTTCCTGGCTTCCTGATCTACCCCCTCTCCCTTCCTTGCTTCATCCATTCCTGATTTCCTTATGAACAGCATTCCTTATGGGCAGTAATCGCTTCATCGCCGTGGGTCATAACGGACTCCGGCTCGTCTCCGCGGACGGGCTGAAGTGGGAGCACGCCCAGACCGGCCGGGAGGGGGAGACGTTCTCCCTCCTCTGCTTCGGCGGCGGGCGCTGCCTGGCGGTGGGGCGGTTCGGCGGGGCGAACCTGTTCTCCGTGACCGCGGACGGCGTCACCTGGAAGACCACCACGCGCGACGCGTTCTATTCGAAGTACCTTCTCGGCGTGCACTACGCGGGAGGCATGTTCTTTGGGTTCGGCGGGGACCCCGGGGCGGTGGGCGCCTCTCGACCGTTCGTGATGACCTCGAAGGACGGCGAGAACTGGAGCGACATGCGGGAGATCGCCGGGAAGAACGTGCTGCGGCGAGTCGCGTGGGGGAAGGACCGGTTCGTGGGGGTGGGGGACCGCGGGCGCCGCGCTACCTCCGCGGACGGCTTCGCGTGGGAGGATGTCCCGGACGTGAAGGCGGTGGACACGCTGGTGGACGTTGCCTTCGGGAATGGCGTCTTCGTGGGCGTGGGGCTCCACGGCCTACGGATGACCAGCCCGGACGGCGTCACCTGGTCGCAACGGCTGGCGGGTGAGGAGGGCGAGCACCTGAACTCGATCCTCTGGACCGGCGATCGCTTCGCGGCGGTGGGTCTCGGTGCGACCTACTTCTCACCGAACGGCACGACCTGGGAGCGCCGTCCCAACCGGAACGCGCCGCTCACCGCCGTGCACGGAGCCGGGACGTTCGTCGGCGCCGCCTGGAAAGGGCGCCTCCTCCGCTCCCCTGATGCCGTCAACTGGGAGCAGGCGTATAAGGCGGAGCTCCATGTGGAAGCGGTCGGCTACGGGATGCTCGACGGTTAAGGCGTAAGCGCGGCAGCCAGGGGGAGGGAACGTGCGGACCCAACGCGCGGTTCTGCGTAGGGGCACTCGCCGTGGTTGCCCTCGCCAGGCCCTTCTCCCGGCGCTGGCAGAGCCGTCACCACCGCTCGGGGGCGGTACGGCTCTGCTAGCGCCGCACCGTCGGCGTTTGCAGGCAATCACGGCGGATGCCCCTACGCAGCAACGGCCTGGAGCTTACCTGAATTTCGTGGTAGCGGAGAAGAGAAGCCGTAGCGTTACCCGGCGGGGGTGCGCCGGCTCCCGTGGCTCTGCGTGGCCGCTCAGAGCCCGAGCACCTGCGCCACCTCTTCCAGGCTGGTGTCCCCCGCCGCGGCCTTGCGGATCCCGTCCGTGGCCAGGGTTCGCAGCCCCGTCCCCGGCCCCACCGCCAGCGCTTCCAGCTCGTCCGGCGTTGCGCCGCGGGCGATGGCGCTTCGGACGGACGGAGTGCCTTCCAGCACCTCGAAGAGGCTGGTGCGACCCTGGTACCCGGTGTTCCGGCACTGGGTGCAGCCGCCGGGGCTGTGGAACCGGCTCTCGCGCGGCAGCAGCGGCTCCAGCGCGCTCCCCGGGGGAAGCAGGCGTAGGAGCAGGGACTCTGGCGGCGTGGACGGCTTCTTGCATGCCTCGCAGAGGCGCCTCACCCGGCGCTGCGCCACCGCGCCGGCAAACGCACCGGCTACCCAGTGGCGGGAGGCGCCCAACTCCACCAGATCGGTAGGGACGGCGGCGGCTTGCACCGCCGGGAAACCGGCCAGCACCAGCGGGCCGCTCCGCGCCGCCCGCAGGGCCAGGCTCAAGGTCTCCGTATCCGGCAGCCCGCTCAGCATCAGCAGGTCCGGGTCTTCCCGGAGCCCGGCCGTCAGCGCGGCGGAGAAGGTAAGCCCCTGCTCCGGCCGCACCGCGATCTGCGTGGCGCCGGGAAGCGGCGCTTCCACCGGGTCCTCGACCGTCACGAGGTGGCGCTCCGGGCTGTTGAGCCGGTGGAGCAGCGTGTAAAGGGTGCTGGTGGTCCCGGCCCGTCCCGGTCCGCCCACCAGGAGCAGCCCGGACATCCGCCCGGTGATCCGCTCCAGGACCTCCATGTCCTCCGGGGAGATCCCGAGGCGCGCCAGCCCGCGCGCAAACAGGCCCAGCTCCCACGGTGAGATCCGCAGCACCAGGGTGTCGCCGTACAGGCCGGGCGCGGAGTCCAGGTGAAGCTCCCATTCCCGCTCCCCCTCGCGCACCCGGATGGCGCCCGGCTGGAGGGACGCCGCCGTGTCTCCGCCGGTCAGGGCGCCCAGCTTCTCCAGGAGCGCCTCGTGAAACCCGGCGGGCAGCTGCGCCCAGTCTCGCAGCACGCCCCCCACCCGGAGGCGCACCCGCGTGGACTGCGGGCCCGGCACCAGGTGCAGGTGGCTGGCGCCGGAGCGGATCGCTCCCTGGAACAGCCCCAACACCACGTGGGAAAGGCTCGCCGGGCTCGCGGGCTCCCCTTCCTCTACGCCGCCAGCCGCCGCGCTGAAGGTGAGGGCGAGCCCGCCGGAGAGCTGCTGCAGCCGCGCCCGCACCGCTTCCACCTGGACGGCGGGGATGCCCGCTCCGTTGGCGCGGGTCCCCGCCTCCGCCTTGCGCGCGCCCCAGCCCCAACCGCCCCGGGCGTCGCCCCGCGACTCCGGTTCCCGATCGTTCCGTGTCTTCGCCATGGCCATAATCCGGTGCTCTCTCTGGTGGATTACCAAGCGGGGTTGCCGCAGGCGCAGCGCTGCCCCTGGTGCACCCCTTGGTATGGCAGAAGACCGGACGGACTAGAGGGGGAAGCGGCTACTCGTTTCGGGGAGCATCCGGCGGCCGCCCGCCCGGAGGGAACTCGATGCCCGGCAGCTCCTGCACGGCTCGCCGCAGCGACTGCTCCCATCGCTGCTGGATCTCCTTGAAGTCCGGATCGCTCTCCCGGAACCTGCGGTAGCCATGGATCGAGAACTCATCTTCCACGTAGGTGAGCAGGTCGATGGGCGGGCCGACCGTGGCGTTGGAACGCATCGTCGAGTCGAACGAGATCAGCGCATATTTCGCAGCAGCCTCCAGTGTGGTATGATCGTAGCGCACCCCACGATCCAGGATCGGGCGGCCGTACTTCGACTCCCCGATCTGCAGGAACGGCGAGTCTTCCGTGGCCATCACCGGGTTCCCCTGCGGGTAGATGAGATAGAGTGCGGGCCGATCCCCCCGGATCTGGCCGCCCAGGATGATGTTCACGTTGAAGCGGAACTCATCGCGCTCCAGCGCCTCCCGGTCGATGGTGGAGACCCGCCGGATCTCCTCCCCGATCACGCGGGCGGCGTCATACATGGTGGGCGCGGTGGCCAGGCCCTTCCCCTGATCGAAATCCCGGCGCAGCAGAGTTACCACGGACTGGGAGAGGGAGAGGCTGCCGCTGGTCATCAACACCAGCACGCGATCCCCCTCATGGACAAACGTGTGCATCTTCCGGCAGACGTTCACCATGTCCGCCCCCGAATTGGTCCGAGAATCCGAGCCCAGGACCAGCCCCCGACGGGTCATGATGCCGACGCAATAGGTCATTCTTAATTCCTCAGAAACGAATCAGCCGAATAGGTTCTAAATCCGGCCCCCGTGGTTATTATCCCCTGTGCACGGATTTGAACCAGCTTGCTTAGTGACGAAGTCACACTAACCCGGGGAAGAACGCGTGACTTTTTTCGATCTCCTGCTCCAGCATGGGCCGACCGCTGCCGCCATCTTACTCCTTCTCTTGCTCCTGCTCCTACTCTGTGATCACCAATCAGCGACGGGGCGTAGGCGTGAGATCTCCTGAGTCGACCAGTCCTTTTCATGAACATCCGCATCGGTTTTGATATGACCTTCGAGGTCGCCACTCCTACGCCCATGGTGGTGATGCTCGAGACCCACCCGTCCGTCTCCGGCCGGCGCCTCCAGCCGGAGCGCCTCCGCACCGATCCCGCGGTCCCGATTGAGCGGTTCTGGGACTCGTTCGGCAACATGTGCGGGCGGCTGGTCGCCCCGGCGGGCACGCTGCGCCTGACCAACGACCTCCTGGTCTGGGACAGCGGCGAGCGGGACCCGGTGCCGGTGAACGCGGTGCAGCACCCGGTGGAGGAGCTGCCCGCGGAGTGCCTGCAGTTCTTGCTCCCCAGCCGCTACTGCGAGGTGGACCTGCTGAACGACCGCGCCTGGGAGCTGTTCGGGGCCACGGCGCCGGGCTGGGAGCGGGTGACCGCGGTACTGGACTGGGTGCACACCAACGTGCGGTACGGCTACGAGTTCGCGCGCCCCACCAAGACGGCCCTGGACGTGCACAGTGAGGGCACGGGCGTCTGCCGGGACTTCCAGCACCTGGCGATCACCTTCTGCCGGGCGCTGAACATCCCTGCCCGCTACGCCAGCGGCTACCTGGGCGACATCGGCATCCCGCCGGTGCCGATCGCGATGGACTTCCACGCCTGGTTCGAGGTGTACCTGGGCGGGCGCTGGTATCCGGTGGACGCGCGGCACAACGTGCCCCGCATCGGCCGGGTGCTGATGGCCCGCGGCCGCGATGCCACGGACACCGCCCTCACCACCGCCTTCGGCTCCTCCAAGCTGCTGAACTTCAAGGTGTGGTCGGACGAAGTGCCGGACCAGCCAGACTTCGCGGACTTGGAAGACGAAGAGCTCCACGAAGCGGAACTGGTCTGCCGCTGAGGGGGAGTAGTGGAGTGGTGAGTGGTGGCTGCTTGGCTGCACCCATCCCCATCCCGCAATAGGCGTGCCGGAAGGATCGTGGTACATTAGATAAGATCCAACGATCATGATCGGTGTACCTCACGCATGTCCGAAACGAGTCCGGTAGCGCCGGAAACCCACCCCAACACCCAGCGCCAGACCTCCGAGGAGGTGGCGCTCGGCCAGGATCTGGCGGCCGTGGCGGCGATCGACGCGGTCCCGCTGATCCTGGAGGTGGTGTGCCGGACCACCGGCCTGGGCTTCTCCGCGGTGGCGCGGGTGACCGAGGGCCGCTGGATCGCCTGCGCGGTGCGCGATGAGATCGCCTTCGGGCTGGCGCCCGGTGGGGAGCTGGAGGTCGGGACCACGATCTGCGACGAGATCCGCCGGAGTGGGCAGATCGTGGTCATCGATCACGTGGCGGAGGACGAGGCGTTCTGCGGTCACCCCACGCCCGCGCGGTACGGGTTCCAGAGCTACATCTCCGTCCCGATCTACCGGAAAGACGGCCACTTCTTCGGTACGCTTTGCGCGATCGATCCCCGCCCGGCGCGCGTCAAGACTCCCGAGACGATCGGGATGTTCAAGCTGTTCGCGCAGCTCATCTCCACCCACCTCGATTCGGAGGAGCGGCTGGCGGCCAGCGAGGCCGCCCTTTCGGATGAGCGAGGCACCGCGGAGCTGCGGGAGCAGTTCATCGCGGTGCTGGGTCACGATCTGCGCACGCCGCTCGCCTCCATCGACGGTGGCGCTCGGGTCCTGCTGCAGACGCCGCTGACCGAGAAGGCCACCCAGGTGGTGGGCCGGATCCAGCGGAGTGCCGCGCGGATGGCCGGCCTCATCGACAACGTGCTGGACTTCGCCCGCGGGCGGCTGGGCGGCGGACTCTCCCTGGTCCGGGTGGCGGACCCACACCTGGGGCAGGCGCTGGAGCAGGTCATCGCGGAGCTACAGGCTGCCTGGCCGCACCGCGGCATCCAGTGGCGGCTCTCCCTGGAGCACCCGGTAGTGTGCGATCGGGCGCGTCTCGCCCAGTTATTCTCGAACCTGCTCTCGAATGCGCTCACCCATGGAGATCCGCTGGGACCGGTACGGGTAGCCGCACGCACGGACGAGCACGGTTTCGAGTTCTCCGTGTCCAATATCGGCGAGCCGATTCCCCCGGAGACGGTGGATCGGCTCTTTCAGCCGTTCTCCCGCGCCTCGGCCCGGCCAGGGCAGCAGGGGCTCGGACTGGGCCTCTACATCGCCTCCGAGATCGCCCGCGCCCACGAGGGCTCGCTGACGGTGACCTCGACCCAGGAGGAGACCCGCTTCACGTTCAGGATGCCCGTGTCGGGGTGAGGGGTATGGGAGTGCGGGAGTGTGGGAGTCGACGCGGAGCGCCGTCTTCGCTTCTCCCATACTCCCACACCCCCACACGCCCATACCTCCTGCATCAGGCTAGCTGGCCCGGTAGCTGGAAGCCTTCCGACACGGCATCCGGCATCCGCTCCGCTGCCAGCATCTGCTTGAGCAGCTCGCTCTTCTCCGGCACCAGCGTGATCTGCGCCTGGCCGGTAACGAGGTTCTGCGTCTCCAGGATCTGGAACATCGCGTGCAGCACCTCGGGGTCCTCCGAGATCTCCTGCAGCGCGGCCCCGACGATCTGCGGCCGCATCGCCTGCGCCTTGGCAAACTCCACCGCCGCCTGCCGCTCTGCCGTGCTGGTGATGATGCTCACCTGGTTGGCGCCGCCCTGGCGGATGGCCGAGGTCACCTGCCGCAGCCGGTTGACTACCTTCTCCTCGATCTGCTGGATCATCCCCATGTCCCGGAAGTGGACCTTCCGGATGTAGACCGAGCCGAGCCGGTAGCCCCATTCGTCCGACTTCGGGGAGACTTCTTGCCGCACCACCTGGCTCATGGTGTGGCGCGTCTCCAGCATCTCTCCCAGCGGCATGTTGCTCAGGCAGCGCACCGTGGCGTTGCTCACGTTGGCGGAGAGGGAGCCGCGCGGGTCCGTGTTCTTGAAGAGATAAGACACCGGGTCGCTGATGTACATCTCATACCAGATGCCGATGCCCATCGGCGCGCCTTCCTCGGAGTTTACGGGCTGGCTGCGCAGGTACTGCTGGTCCAGGCGCATGTCCAGCACGTGGCACCGGCCCAGCCAGTTCACGATGAGCGCCCGCGGACCGAGCTTGAACCAGAGGAAGTAGAGGCCCGGCTCGTAGAGCACGTCGATGACCTTCCCGAACAGGACGTAGACGTGGCAGCGGCCTTCCTCCACGACGGTGTAGGCGCCGAACGAGCGCGTGAGCCCCGCGAGGATCGGCATCAGGATGAAGAGGCCGAAGAAGGTGCCCAGCATACCCCAGAAAAACTCGTTCATCGGTCGCCTCCCGATACTTCCACAATCGCCTTCCGGGCGCGGTTGTAGAGCTTTAGCCGCACGTTGCGCAGGTAGATCGGCAGCGTGTCCGGACCGCTGCGCTTCAGGCCCCGCAACTGCTCCGCCAGGGCTTTCAGCGGCTCGGCTTCAGCCTGTGCATTGAGCGTCTCGATCTCCACCGCGCGCTTGGACTGCACGATCCGCTGGTCCGCGGAGGCCTGCGCGAGACTGATGTCCGACGACACATGGTTGTGCGCCGTATTGATGGCGGCGAGCGCGGACTCCACCTCGGCCGGCGGGTCGATCCCGGTGATCAGAGAGGCGTCCAGCACGATGCCGTAGCGAGCCACGGAAGAGAGGCACTCCTGCTCCATGTGCTCGTTGAGGTCGCGCAGGTTCTTGCGCAGGTCGTTGATGGAGACTCCGGAAACCGCACTGGCGTCCGCCGGCTGGGAGGCCAGCATCAACTGCACGCCGTCCGGGGTGTCCTTGGCCGCCGGCGCCTCGAAGTTGGCGATGCGCTGGCGGAGCACGGAGATGAAGTAGCCCATCACGTGCACCAGCGGCTGCTTTACCCCAAACAGGTAGGCATACAGGTTGCGGTCCGCGATCCGGTACCGGATCTGGCCGCTGAGGCCGGTGTTCAACTGGTCCTTGGTGACCGCGTCCAGGAACTGGCCGTTGCGGTTGGCGGTGGGGTCTTCCGGGTCATACGCCATGTTGATGGTCTGCGTGGCGATGGAGACCTTGTAGACCCGCTCCCACGGCCACTTGAAGTAGGGCCCGCCTGGCATGATCACCCGGACCTGCGGATAGCGGTAGCGCTCGCGCTCGTCCGGACGCAGCCGCTCCGCGATCGGGTCGTCCAAGGTGGTCAGGTGCTGAATGCGCTCGGCTCGCCCGAAGACGGTTTTTACCGCCCGCTCATTCTGGGCCACGGTATACAGACCGGCCAGGAAGTAGCGGACGAGGAACCAGGCCACGAAGCCGAACACGCTGCCGATGAGAAATGTCATGGGAGAGTCCTTTCGTAGTCATGCGTTCGCACGGTGCTACGGCGGACTCCTCTACTGGGGTTGTTGTCCATAGTAAGAACAACGGGGCAGGAGGCGTGTTCGATGCGGTTCGGGCGAGGATTAAGCCCCGGTTAAGGGTTCGGCGATGCGCGCCGGAAACGGCGCCCTCGGTCTCAACCACCGGGCGGACACCCAGGTGCGACTCCTCTTCGAGCACGAGTGGAAGTAGGCGACGCTCACGCCTGGTGCGTTCCAGGATCCGGGACAAAGTGGCGCGGACAGCGCCGGCTACCCGGATCGTGAAACGCACCCCCTACTACGACCCGTTGCACCAGCCCCGAGGGTAGCCGTAGAACCACTGCGTGGGTGGCAGGCGGTCATCCGCATCCGCGAGCGGGTTGAGGGTAATGAGCGACCCCACCTGCGAGGTGGGGGAGCCGGTGTGCATGTTCGGCTGCATCGGCGACTGCGTGTGGGTGCCCAGGCTCAGCAGCTCGAACCGCTCGAAACGGCGCGCGGCGGAGTCGTAGACGGCGCTGCCGATCAGGTTGCCCCGGTAAGAGCCCTGGTTCCACTGGGTGGTCGCCTTCAGCTCCAGGTCACCGGTGATCCGCACCGTTACCCGGGAGCCCTCTACCTGGGTGACCGTGGAGGTGAGGTCACCGCGCCGGATGTCGCTTGCCTGCCAGGGGCTCTGGGACTGCACCAGGTGCCCCAGCGTGACCAGGCGCTCCAGCACCGGACCCCGCACCGCGGCCCGGGCGCCGACCCGCCGCTCCGACGGCACCCATCCCGTGAGCTCATCCTGCCGGTACCAGAGGCGGTCGATGGAGTAATACAGCGGGTTCCGGACATCGAACGAGGTCATAGACGGGAACGGATAGCTCCGCTTCACCACGCGCAGGTCCAGGCTGCCGGCCGGCTTGCGGAACATGTCGGACGGCACGGAAAGCCGGTCGCGCTTCGGGTCGATGGGGGTGGCCAGCACTCGCTCGCTGCGCGGCATGCGGCGGTACTCCGCCAGGGCCCCGCGGAGCAGCCGCAGCGTGGTATCGGCGTCCGGATCCGGCCAGCCGGCGTTCAGCCGCCCGAGCATCCGGCCGCTGGAGGTCACCGCGTAGATGCCCTGGTGTAGACCCTCGCGCTGGCCCTGGAACATCTGCATCAGCAGCCGGTACTCCAGCTTGTGCTTCTCGGGATGCTGGCGGTACTCCACGTCGTTCGAGACGACCGGCACGAAGTTCTTGCGCACTTCTTCGATGAAATCGGGGCGGGACCAGACAAACTGCCGGGTCTTCACACCGTTCTGTCAGCAGTTTCCTCGCGGGTCGCCGAAGTACAGCCACAGGACCAGCGGCTTGTCTTCCTTCTGGGCCTGCACCACGCCGTCCAGCACGCGCTCGTTCCAGTCCACCTGCTGAAAGCGCAGGTCTCCGGGCCGCAGCTCTACATGCTTTCGCACCTCGGCGTAGTTCTGGTCGGTAAGCCGCTCCGGAGCGGCGGCCAGCGCCAGCCCCGCCTGTGCGAGCAGCAGCGGTACGAGAAAGAGGGAACGCTTCATCTCCGGACGGCTCCTATCCGAACGCTTACTTACTCGTAGGCGAAGAAGCCGGCGAGGTTGTTCCGCACTCCACCGAATGGATGACCCTGCGGGCGGAATCCAGGGTGGCCCTTGCTGCGCGCACCGGTCGACGTCTATGGCGTACGGATCTGCCAGGCTCCGCAGCGGTACCCGTTCGGGGAGGGTGCGAGGCCAGGAAGCCTCGCACTCCATAGACGTCGCGCGGCAGTCTCGGATGAGGTGCCCGCCGCGCAGTACTTGCACCGCGGCTACCGCACAACGCATTCCCGGCACGGCGAGACAGCGCAGCCTTGCTCCTACAGCACGCCATCCCATCCTGCCAAATCCTGTAATCCTGTCAAAAACTCCCCCGCACTCCCTACCCCGAGCTATGCACGGGCTCCGGCAGGTCGTCCCGTAGGGCGCGCTTCTCCCAGGAGACCAGACGACCCCGGCCATTCACCAGCTCCAGGCGCGCGATCCCCGCGTAGTAAGCGTGAGAGCGGGCCTGCAGCACCGGCACCCCTTCTACCCAGGTGGGCTCCGTCAGGTCCGTGTGGCTGTGGCCGCCGATGAGGAGGTCCACCTCCGGGCAGGCGGCAGCGAGGGCCAGGTCCTGGCGATAGCCGATGTGCGTGAGGGCGATGAGCACGTCCACCTGGGGCCGCAGCAGCACCGCCTGCTCGCGGGCGAGCTTGAGCGGGTCGTCGAACCAGTAATCGCAGAGCGGCTGCGACCACTGCTTGCGGGTGAACATCGGCACCGTCACCCCGAACACGCCGATCCGGAGGCCGTCTTGCTGCAGCACTACGTGCGCCTGCACCGGCGCTGGCGCGTTCCCCTTGGCGGTCAGGTTGGCGGACAGCACCGGAAACCGGGCGCGGTTGATCTTGAGCGGGAAGCACTCTTTGCGCGGGTGCGTCTCCCGGTTCCCCAGGCACATCGCGGCGCACCCCAGCTCGGACAGCATCTCGAGCACCGGCTCGCCGCCGAGCCGGAAGCCCAGGTTCCCGGCCGTCACGGTGTCTCCGGCGTCCAGGTACACGCAGCCCGGATGCTCCGCCAGGAGCGCCCGCAGCCGCTCCCGCGCCCCCGCAGCCGGGCCACGCTCCGCCCCCAGGCGGCCGTGAGTGTCGTTGGTATGAATGAAGGTGAGCACGTGTTCAGGTGTTCAGGTGTTCAGGTGTTCAGGTGTTCAGGTGTTCAGGTGTTCAGGTGTTCAGGAAGCAAGCGCTGTTTTGCAGGTAGGTGGTTGCTGCTAATCACCAGCCACTAACCACTAATCACTAACAGGCGCCCTGACGCCGCTCGGCGTAGACGGTCGTTGATGGCGTCGCCGAGGCCGCCGGGTGGGGCGAGGCGGAGGGCGATCTGGGTTATGCCGCGGGCATCCAGGTCGCGGAGGGCGGCGTAGAGCCGTCGGGCGGTCACGTCGGGCTGGGTGCGGCTGCCCAGGTCTATCAGGAGGACGGGCGCGCCTGCCAGGAGGGGGAGATCTTCGGTGAATGCCAGGAGTGCGGTCCGTGGCGGATCGGCTGCGGCCTCGGCCCACTGCCGCATCGCGGCGGCTACGCTCACGATCGGCCCGTCGTAGAGGAACACCTCTGCCCGGGGGCTGTAATGCTTGAGGAGCAGGCCGGGCGCGGCGAGCGGCTCCGTGGTTCCGGGGTTTGCGTTCGTTCCTCCCCGCGCCGGTACCGGACGGCCCAGCACGCGCTCTAGCTCCGCGCGGGAGACCCCGCCCGGGCGGAGGATCACCGGCGCTTCACCGCGGAGATCGACCACCGTCGACTCCACCCCCACGGAGGTCGGTCCGCCATCCAGCACGGCGTCGATGCGGCCTGTCAGATCCTGGAGCACGTGGGCGGCAGTGGTGGGACTGGTACGGCTGAACAGGTTGGCGCTGGGGGCGGCGACCGGCTCGCCCACCAGGCGGATGAGCTCCAGCGCCACCGGATGCGCCGGCATCCGCACCCCCACGGAGTCGCCGCCCGCGGTGACGCAGCCGGGCACCTGGCCGGACTTGGGCAGCACCAGCGTGAGGGGTCCGGGCCAGAACGCCTCCATCAGGCGCTCCGCCAGGGGCGGCAGTTCGCGGACCAGGTCCGTTACCCACGCTCGGTTGGCCACGTGCAGGATGATCGGGTCCGAGTGGGGCCGGCCCTTCGCGGCGAAGATCCGCTCCACCGCCTGCTCATCCAGTCCCAGCGCCCCGAGACCGTACACCGTCTCCGTAGGAAACGCCACCAGTCCGCCGGAGCGCAGGAGCACCGCGGCTTCCTGGATAGCGCCGGGATCCGCTGCCGCCAGTACAGCGGTTACTTTATCCATGAATGCACGGCTCCGAGGGGTTCTGGATCACTAGCGAGGCTCGGCCTTGCACCGACGAGACGGTTCTCTGTTCACTAACGGCTACCGTGGCGAGGGGTCGCCCCCGGCCCTGGTCGGTAGCGCCCACCCTCCCGCGAGGAGGGCCGGCGCTTCGCCCTTTCACGTCCCGAGAAAAACACTCGGGACTAACGGGCGGCTTGGCGTGGAGACTCAACGGCAGTTACCCGCGACCGCCAGCGCGGTGGGGTTCTGACTGGCGAATCGCGGGTGGGCGCTACCGCCTGCGAGCCGCCGCCCTGAGGGCACCCGGCCGACTCGGGGGCTTCACATTGGCGCCACCCCGGCGCCGGGTGACAGGTGCTCTCCCGGTAGCTACTCTCGATACCGTTACAATGACTTTTCTGGCTCGAGCTGTCTAGTACTGGCCGGCCGATCCTGTTAATCCTGTCCAAAACTTCCCCGAAAAGCCAACTCTTGGATCGATAGCTCAACCGGCGAGCGTTGCGCCGCGCGTCTCCGGCACGAAGCCGGCTGGCCAGCGGGTGCCTTGGCTGTACTCGGCGCCGCGGAGGTCCACGGTGTCCAGACCCTCGCCGCAGAGGTCCGCCCCGCGCAGGTCACAGCAGCGGAGGTCCGCGCCTTCCAGCGTGGCTCCGGTCAGGATCGCATCGCGGAGGTTGGCGCCACGGAGGTTCGCTCCGTCCAGGTGGGCTCCTTCGAGGTTGGCGCTCGACAGGTTGGCGGCCAGCAGGTGCGCGTTGAAGAAATCGGCGCCTGCGAGGCAGGCGGCCGTGAAGTCGGTCCGCTCCAGCCAGGCGCCGCAGAGCGAGGCCCC
>JAJFMS010000631.1 GCA_020696885.1 Armatimonadota bacterium
CGGAACTGGCCGGTGTCCACGTTCGGGAAGATCTCCGAGCCGAGCTGGGAGCCGAAGCCGATGAGCACCGCCGCGGACACCGCCAGGTACGCGAGAACGAGCACCCATCGCCCGCCCATCGCGCGGCTGAGCGACCGGCCGTAGCGCGCCTGCAGCGCTGCGAACGGGTCTCGACGCGGCGCTGCGTCTACAGGGTGCGGCTTGTGCTTCAGGATCCAGGTGGCCAGCACCGGCACGAAGGTGCTGGAGAGGAAGTAGGAGGCCACCATCGCGAACCCGACCGCCAGCGACAGCGGCACGAACAGGGCCCGCCCCACCCCGGCCATGAAGAACGAGGGCACGAACACGGCGAGCACGCACACCATCGCCAGGAACCGCGGTCCCTGCGTCTCGTTGCTGGCATCCAGCACGGCGCGGGCTAACGGCTTGCCCTGCGCCAGATGGGTGTGCACGTTCTCGATGGAGACGGTCGCTTCGTCCACCAGGATGCCGACCGCGAGCGCCAGCCCGCCCAGTGTCATCACGTTCAGGCTCTGGCCGGCGCCCCACAGCGCGATCACCGCCGCCAGCAGGGCCAGCGGGATGTTGACCACCACCACCAGCGCGCTGCGCACGTCCCGCAGGAACAGCAGGACCATTAGCCCGGTGAGGAGCGCCCCCAGGAGCGCCTCCATCGTGAGGCCCTGGATTGCGCGGGCTACATACGGCGACTGGTCGAACTGGAAGCTGACCTGGATGTCATCCGGGATGAGGCCCTGGAACCGGGGGAGATTCTCCCGGACGGTGCGGACCACCTCCAGGGTGGACGCGTCCGCGCGCTTGGTCACCGGGATGTACACCGTGCGGCGGCCGTTGACGAGCGCGTACGCCGTCGGGATATCGGAGCTGTCCTTCACGTTGCCCACGTCCCGCAGGAAGATCGGGGTGGCCCCACTGCGGATCGGCACGTTCTCCAGGTCCTTCGCGCCGGTGACGATCGAGTTGACCGGCACCATCGGCATCCGGTCGCCGATGCGGATCACGCCGGAGGGGCTGATGGTGTTCGCGCTCGCCAGCGCCTTGACCACCTCATCTGGGGACATGTTGTAGGCGCGGAGCCGCTCCGGGTCCACGTTCACCACGATGGTGCGCTGCGTGCCGCCGAACGGTGGCGGCGCGGAGACGCCCGGTAGCCGGGAGAACTCCGGTCGCACCCGGTTGAGCGCGAGATCCTGCATCTCGCCCAGGCTGCGCGACTCGCTGGCGAACACCAGGTTCCCCACCGGCACGCTGCCGGCGTCGAAGCGAGTGACGAACGGCGGCACCGTCCCGGGCGGCATGAACGCGCGGGCGCGGTTGACGTAGGAGATCGTCTCCGCCAGGGCCTGGCCCATGTTGGTGCCGGGGTGGAAGTACAGCTTGAGCAGCGCCGCCCCCTGGATGGAGCGGGACTCGACGTGCTCGATCCCGGTTACGTAGAGGAAGTGGTACTCGTAGTAGTAGGTGATGTACCCTTCCATCTGCGCGGGGTCCATGCCGCCGTACGGCTGGGCCACGTAGACTACCGGCACCCCGAGCTCCGGGAGGATGTCTACCCGCATCCGCTGCACCGCCATCCAGGCGCCGAGCGCCAGGGCGATGATGGCTACCAGCACGGTGATCGGACGGCGGAGCGCCGCAGCCGCGAGGTTCATGGACTACTTTCCCCCGGAAGCTGCGCCGGCGGTCTCGCCGGGCTGAGCGCCGATCGGACGTGTTCCGGGGATCTCTCGTCCCACGGCGTATTCGAAAGCGGCCCGGGCCAGCGCCCGGTCGTAGCGGGCGCGGATCACATCGTTCTGAGCATTGGCGAAGGCTACCTGCGCTTGCCCCAGCTCCACGATCGAGCCAAGCTGCACCTGGTAGCGCTGGGTCGCCAGGCTCAGGGCGTCCTGCGCGCGCGGGAGCTGGACCTCTGCCACCCGGAGTCCCTCCTCCGCAGCGGCCAGGTTCGCGAGGGCGCTCACTACCTGCTGGCGCACCTGGTTCGCCAGTTCGTCCCGCGCGGAGCGGGCGGCGGCGGCGGCGTGCTGCGCCTCCTCCACCTGCGCCTCCACCAGCCCGCCGGTCACCAGTGGGAACGCGAGTACCACCGCTACCGCGTAGGGCTTATCAGCGTTCTCGATCAGGGGGCCGGGGTTGACTTTCCCTACGCTGGCGATGCCGGTAAACAGGGGCCGCTTGCCCGCGCGCGCCACCGCAATCTGACTTTCGGCCGCCTTTGCCTGCGCGTCCAATTGGCGCAGCTCCGGCCGGTCTCGTAAGGCTGCTGTCACCGCGGCCTCCGCCGGTCCGGCCTCCGTCGGCGACGCAGAGACCTCCTCCAGCCTGGTTGAGCTGGGAACCGGCTGTCCGATCGCGGCGCCCAGCGAGGCGTAAGCATTCTCGATCTCGGCGCCCACGGCCACCAGGGCCAGTTCGGCCTGCGACACTTGCACTTCGGCCAGCTCCACGTCCA
This sequence comes from Armatimonadota bacterium, assembly GCA_020696885.1. The sequence continues at coordinate 2,477 of JAJFMS010000631.1, forward strand.
CGCGGCTCGCCTGCCCGTTCTCGCGAAGGGTCTCAGCCTGCCTGGCGACCAGCCGGCGCTGCTCCAGGATCTGCCGGTTTACCTCCAGCAGGTGCCGGGCCTGAAGCGCCTGGAAATACGCCTGCCGCACTTCGAGCACCGTCTGATTGCGGTCTGCCTGCAGGGCTTGCTCGCTGCCCGCGGCCTCCGCCCGGCGGGCGCGCACCGCGGCGCGAGTGCGGCCGAAGTCCAGCAGCGTTTGTGTCAGCGTGACGCTGCCGCCTACCCGCTTCTTGAACGGCGAGCCCGCCAGTCCGCCGATAAAGATCTGCGGAGCCCCCGGGAGCCCCTCGCTGGCGGAGAACTGCAAGTCGATCCGCGGGCGCAGCGGGGCCCGCGCCTGATCGATGCGGGATCGCGCCGCGGCGGCCCGGGAAGCGCTGGCCGCCAGTCGCGGGCGCTCCTCAATCGCCCGCCGGATCGCGTGGTCCAGGGTGAGCGCCTCGCCGGCAGCCGCGGGTGCCGCCGGTGTCTGTGCCCTGCCGGGCACGCCCGCCGCGAGGGTGAACCCGGCGAACAGCAGCCCGGCCCGGCAGTGTCGAAAGCAATCCACGTCGTGTTCCTGTTCTCGCAGCCGCGGTCATTGCGGCCCCCATCCTGCCCCTGGTTGGATCGCGCCGGCCCGTGCTACTTCCCTTTGGGTTCAGGCACCGGCTCCGTCTTCACGGACGCACCGTCCACCAATGTGTCCCGGCCGATCACTACCACCACCGCGCCTGGATTCAGGCCCTCGGTGACCTCCGCGACCTTTCCGTCATCCACCCCCACCTGCACCGGCGTCTTGTGCGCCTTGCCGCCTGTGACCACGTAGACGAACCGGTCCTCCTTGCCCATCACCGCCTCGCTGGGAATGGTGATGGCGCCGCGGTGGACCTCCAGGGTCAGCGTGACGCGGGCGTACATCCCCGGTCGCAGCCTGCCGCCAGCGTTGGGAAGCTCCACTTCCGTGAGCATCGTCCGCGACTTGGGATCAACTGAAGCGGCGGTGCGGGTGACGGTGCCGGTGAACTTCTCCTTCGGGAAGGCATCCAGCGCGATGGCCGCCAGGGTTCCCTTCCGGATGGAGGGGAGATCCGTTTCCGGCACCGGAATCAGCACGCGGAGGCGGCGGTCCGCCACCAGCTTGAGGAGCCCCCGCGTGGAGGCCTGGTTACCGGCCGCACTCTGAACAAAGGCGCCGGGGTCGGCGAAGCGCTCCGTGACCACGCCGTCGAACGGGGCGGTCACTCGCGCGTAGTCGGCCAGGTCTCCGGCGGTGGCCAGGGCGCTCCGGCTGCCCGAGGTCTGGAGCCGGGCAGCGCGCACCTGCGCAT
>JAJFMS010000632.1 GCA_020696885.1 Armatimonadota bacterium
AAGGCAACGGTACGCGCGGCGCCCGGCTCCGAGCTGGTCTCGCTGCGGACCAGCTCCGGCGAGACCATTGCCGCGCTCTACGGTCCCGCGTTGAGTGAGGCGGGGGAGCCGGTTGCGGACCCTCGAAAGGCCCCCACGCTGCTGTACTTCTATGGCAACGGGACGTGTCTCAAGACCGCTCAGGATCAGTTCGAGCAGTTTCGCCGGGCGGGCGCAAACGTGATGATTGCCGAGTACGTGGGCTACGGGATGAGCACCGGCCGCCCCTCCGAGGCGGGTTGCTACGCTACCGCGGATGCCGCCTACGACTACCTGCGGTCCCGGCCGGATGTCGACCCAGCCCGCATCGTGGCGGCTGGAGGCTCCCTGGGCGGTGCCGTGGCGATCGACCTGGCCTCTCGGAAGCCCGTAGCCGGGCTGATCACGTTCATGACCTTCACCAGCCTGCCGGAAGTAGCGCAGAAGCACTTCCCGCTGGTCCCCACGTCTCCGCTCCTGCGGTATCGCTTCGACAGCGTCGCCAAGATGCGGCAGATCCACTGCCCCGTGCTGCTCGCGCACGGCACGAGCGACCTCCTGGTGCCGCACCGGATGATGGACCGCCTGGCTGGCGCCGCGGCAGCCCCCGTCACCAAGATCCTGGTCTCCTCGGCCACGCACTACAACCTCTTCCACGTGGGGGAGCGACCGATCGCTGAGGGGCTCAGGAAGTTCTTGACGCGGATCTGATGGATCGCATGAGACCCTAACCGGCGCGACCGGCTCAGCGGTGCGACTGCACCAGCACCACGTCTCCGTCTCCTGAAGCGGTTTTGCGGCTGCCCTGGAATGCGAGGTCATCGTCTCCGTCCGGACCGCGGCTGTAGACGATGGTCTTCCCCTCCTTCCGGCGGAGGGCCAGCGGTTGGGCCGCATAGGGATCCTCCGGCACCGCGCGCAGATACTTCGGCACTAGCTGCGCCAGCGTAGCCGGTGGCTTCCGGTGCGCGGCCTCGTAAGCGCGGATCGCCAGCCCGGTCTCCGTCACCCGCCACTGCGCGTCCCGGAGCGCCCAGCGCTTCCAGACACTCTCATTTATCGGCGGCACCAGGTGGCGACACAGGGAGTTCCGCGGCAGCACCGGGACGGGCGCGGGGCCATAGACCGGAAGCTTGGAGTGGGCGATCCAGGCCTCCATGTAGCCCTCGTAGTCCGTCAGAATCCGGCGCTTGGGCGTCAGGAAGTACTCCACAAGCATCCCAGGCGACTGCGAGAACCCCGCAATGGCGGTTAACTGGGTAGGTGGGGTGGTGCGGAGCAAGTGGGCGAAGTACTGGCCGGAGAGCTCGCGCTCGCTGGCGATGAGCTCTCCCACTGCCGGCGCCGTCTGGTTCAGGTCCCGCATCGCGCTGAGCACCGGCAGCACTGTCCGGTCGTTCAGCCGGGGGGACAGCTCCTGCAGGGCCTGGAGACCCCGCTCCTGGCTCGTCAACCCGGTGAGCCCGTGGACGAAAGCGCCGCCTTTCGGCAGGTCCACGCCCAGTTGGAGGCAATCCAGGTAGCTCTCCGCGGCGTCCTGCACGCGTCCTTCCGCCTCGGCCTGCTTCCCTTCGATGATCAGGAGGCGGGAGAGAGTGTCGAATCCCTTCATGTTCGGGTAGGATTGGGTCACCGGGTCGAAGGGCGGGTTCCGGAATTGGTACTGAAGTCCGTCGCGGAGCCGATCCAGTGCTTCCCGGTTCGCGTCGACGAGGCCGTCGCGCTCCGCCGGAAGCATCTTCGCGGCGTCCCACACCCGGGGGTTGCGTCCCGTCGCGATCAGGTTGGTCGCCGCCAGGTAGTCGTCGTAAGCGTTGGGCGACGGCAGCGTCACGGAGCGCGCGGTGATCACCGGCACCTGATTGACGTACTGCCACCAGCCCGCGCCCACCCCTGCCAGGGTGATCCCCAGGACGACGAGCGTTCCCACCACCAGCCGCCGCTTGGATCGCATCCGGTGCCTCCCTTGTGAACCGAAGTGGCTTACTCTCCGGCTATTAACGGGGCAGGCGCAGTCTGGTTACGCGCCGGTTTTGCTGGTGTAACCTTTCCGGCGCGGCGATCATCTTATCCCTGAATGCGCGCTGCGCCCCTGGAGCTGCGCAACTGGAAAGGCGTCCGTGAGCATGCCCCTGGGCCAGAGCGTCGAGGCAACCGCGCGGGGGGCGAGAACCGAAGTCGTTTCCGCCGAGCCCGCCGTGCCTTCAGACTCCGACCTCTACCTGATCCGTACCTTCCGCGCGGGTGACGAAACCGCGTTCGACCGCCTGTTCGCCAGGCACCAGGAGTACGTTTACAACGTATGCCTGGGTATCCTGGCCAACCCGGACGACGCGCGCGATTGCACGCAGGAGACCTTCCTGCGCGTCTACCGGAAGGTGGGGGAGTTCCGGGCGGAGGCTGCCTTCTCCACCTGGCTCTATCGCGTCACGGTGAACGTGTGCGTGGGTCAGCTTCGTAAGCGGCCCCGGAATTCGGTGGCGTCGCTGGAGGATGAGAACGTGCGAGAAATCGCGGATGACGGGCCGGAGCTCTGGTCAGGTCCGGCCCGCGAAGTGGATGAGCGGAAGGTGCGCGAAGTGGTGGCGGAGCTGCCCGAGGACTATCGGGTGCTGCTCGTGCTGCGCTACTTCCAGGACCTTTCGTATGATGAGATGGTCCAGGTGCTTGGGTACAACATGTCACAGCTCAAGGTAAAGCTGCACCGGGCGCGCCGCGCGTTCGCCAAGCGGTGGGCAGCCCGAGAGCAGGCAGCAGTAGGACTCGGATGAACTGCGGACAGGCTGAAAAGTGGATGGATGCGGCGCTGGACGAGTTGTCCGGCGGGGAATACCACGCGCCACGCGGCTGGTCGGAGCAGCGCCGCGCGGAGTTGGAAGCCCATTTTGGCCTCTGCTCGGCTTGCCGCAGCCAGTGGGACCTGCTGCGCAGCGCGGAGATCGCGCTCCGGGTGCCGAAGCCGGTGACCGCGCCGGATAGCTTGCTGCTGGAGTTCCGGCAGCGCCTGGCTGCCGAAGCTGCTCCGGCGCCGCGCCGCATGCCTGCCGAGCGCCCTCGCAGCCCATGGGCCTGGATCTGGCCGTTAGGATCGGTGGCTGCCGCGGGCGCCGCTGCCGCGACGGTGCTCATGTTCAATGTATACGTCGCGCCGGTCCCCACACCGTCCAAGCCGCCGGCGCCGCTATCCGATGCTGCGACTTCGGAGTTATTCGGCAGGCCGGCATCGCGGTTCTCGCGGGCCGAGGATCAGGTGCGGGAGCTCAAACCGCGCGCCACTTCTGACTTGGCTGCCAAGCCTGCACCGCGGGTTGGTCCCCCTGCTCTCGCTGCGTCAGGCACGCCGGCTCCCCTGGCGAGTCTCGACAGCCACGTCGACGCGCTCGCCGCCCCGCACGCATCCACGGCGGCGTCGGATCTAGCGGTCAAGCCAGAGAAGAAGAGTGCGGATCAGCCGGCGGTGTCCCACGTGGCGAGCGCGGCCGCGACGCCGGTGAACGCCACGCTTTCGCTCAAGCAGTTGACGCAAACGCAGGCCCCTCCTGCCGCGGCTCCCAGCGCGGCAAATGGCCAGTTCAACCGCAATCTGTATCGCTACCAGCTCGGCAGCAAGATGCAGGTGGCTTCCGACCGGCTTTCCCTGTTGAAGGAGAAGGAGGCAGCCGGTCAGGCTACGCTGGCGCTGGGCATTGTCCCGCCCGACGCGGCGTACTATTCGCGGCCGTCGCAGAACTGGGCGCTCTACGGCACCGATGCGGCGCAGGTAGCGGCGTTCCGGGTCTCCCAGAACGCTAACCTCTCCTACACCCA
>JAJFMS010000633.1 GCA_020696885.1 Armatimonadota bacterium
ATTACTCCAGCACTCCATTACTCCTGGCTGCGAAGCAGCACCGCCGCCGCGTACTCGGTGGGAACGGACACGATCGGGTCCTGCAGTTCGACATCGGGCCGCCGACGACCAATCGTTCTCACATACCCCAGGTAGCGACCGCTGTCAGCCTCGACCGCCTCGATCTCGGTAGCGTTGTCTGGGGCGATGGCCCGGTGCCACTCCAGCCAGCGCAGCCAGCCATCCGGTAAGGTGTCGGCTACCTCGACGGTGACAATGCCGCTGCGCTCCCAGTGCCGTTGCCACCAGGCGGCGGAATGCAGGATGCAAAGCTCCGGAGTCCACCAACTCCGCAGGTGCTCCGGAACCGGACCTTCGATCTCCTGCACCAGGCCTGCTCCGGCGATCCCTACCTGCCCTCCCGGTTTCACGAACCGGGCCAGGTAGCCCAGGTACAGGTCGTCCGTGCCGTAGTAGGGGTAGGAGTCGATTGAGACGATCGCATCGAAGAACTCCGCGGCGAACGGCAGGCTCCGCACGTCCATGTGCAGCGGGAACACGCCGTCCGCTGCCCCGGCGTCGCGGATGCGCTGGTGGTTCTCCGAGGCGCTGAACCAGAGGTCCGTGGCCCATACCTGCACGCCGAACTCCCGGTGCAGGAAAATGGAGGCTGCGGCCCGGCCGCAGCCCAGGTCCAGCACACGCATGCCCGGCCGGAGCTCCAACGCTTCGGTAAGCCACTCCATCATCCAGAGGGAGTTTGAAACCTCTAACGAGGACGGAGCAATGGAGTGATGGAGAACTGGAGTCAATGCTGCAATCGAATTCCCGAAGCGCTGACGTTCGACTGCAGGAGTCCCGCGACCCACCGAGCCGGTATTCCTCCGGAGCCAGGTGGAGCCCCGGTCGGCTGAAGCAGCCGGCCTCCTGGCCATCAGGCCGAGAGGGCAATAGTCCATGAAAGCTCTAGCAAGTAACTCGTAGGCAGCCGTCTCGTGCGGCGTTCGATTACGGCGACCACCTCCCTTAGCGGCAAGTCCTGCTCCCGAATATGGGTGGCCGTCACCGAACGCGCCACGAGGGCGCTGCCTACGGTACATTCGCCAGCCTGGTTCACTGCTCGTTTACTCCAGTCGGGCAATGCCGCGCTTCAAGGCCGCGAGCACGGCCTGGGTGCGGTCCTGCACCCCCAGCTTGTCGAAGATGTGGTTGATGTGGGTCTTGACGGTCCCCTCGCTCACGAAGAGCTGCTCCGCGATCTCCCGGTTGGTCTTTCCGGCGGCCATGAGCTGCACGATCTCGCGCTCCCGCCCGGTCAACTCCGGTGCGCTGGCGTGCTCCGCCAGCTTCGCGGCCACCTCCGGCGCGATGCGCCGCTGCCCGGAGTGGACAGCGCGGATGGTGTCCATCAGCACCTCCCGGGGGGCGTCCTTGAGGAGGTAGGCCATCGCGCCGGCGCGGATGCCCCGGCCGATATCCGTATCCGTATCGAACGTGGTGAGGAGGATAAAGCGGGCGCGGGGGTGCTTGTCCCGGATTGCTTCCATCGCGGCTACGCCGTCCATGTCCGGCATCCGGAGGTCCATCAGGGTGACGTCCGGCAGGTGCTGCTCGAACAGCCGCACGGCGTCCGCGCCGTCTTCGGCGGACGCCACCACCACCATATCCGGCCGTCGCCCCACCAGCGCCACGAGGCCAGCGCGCACCACCGGATGGTCGTCTACCACCATAATCCGAATTGGGGTTTCGCTGCTCATTCGTTCTCGACTGGCACCCACAGCACTACTTCCGAACCGCCGCCGGGCCGGCTGTTCAGGCGGAGCTCCCCGCGCATCCGGTCCGCGCGCTCCTGCAGCCCGCTCAGCCCCAGGCCGGTGCGGGCGCGCCGCGCCTCCGCGGGGTCGAACCCCAGCCCGTTATCCCGCACGCTCAGGCTCACCGCGTCCGCTTCGTACTCCAGTACTACCCGGATTGCGGACGCCTCCGCGTGCCGGAGTGCGTTGGCGAGGGCTTCCTGGGAACTGCGCAGCAGGTTGTCCGCCACCTCCGCCGGCAGCGGTCGGCGCGGCCCCCGGCACTCGAAAGTGACCTTCAAGCCGGAGAGATCCGCCAGGCGCTGCACCATCCGCGCCACCACCCCAGCCAGGTCGTCGGTCTCCAGCGCCAGGGGGCGGAGGGCGTGGACGGAGCGCCGCGCCTCCGCGAGACTTTCCCTTGCCAGCTCCCCGGCGATCACCACGTGCTCCCGCGCTTCGGCCGGCGACTTGTCCAGCGCGTCCTGTGCGGCTTCCAACTGGACCAGGATCCCGGTGAACCCCTGCGCCAGTGTGTCATGGATCTCCTGCGCCAACCGGTTCCGCTCCTCGATAGTGCCTGCGCGTCGGGCCTGCGCGGCGTAGCGGGTGAGCTGCACGGCCAGGCTGGCATGGGCCGCCAGCGCCTCCGCTAGCCGCGTCTCTTCCTCGGTCCACCGCCCTCGCCGGGTGTTATGGACGCCGATCACGCCAATCACGTGCTCGCCTGCCACCAGCGGCACCAGCAGCAGGCCGCGGACGCCGCGGGCTTTCAGCCATTCCAGGTGCGGGCCAAGGTGCGGTTGCCGGGCGACGTTGTTGATCACCACCGGGCGACGGGTGCGGCGGAGCTGCATGAGGTCTGCGCGGTCCGCGGGCAGGCGCGTGGGGCCGTGGGTGCCGTTCGCCTCCAGCGGCCCCGGGTGCACGCCGCCGTCTCCGTAGCTCATGTGGATCGCGAACGCGTTCTCCTCGGGACGATAGAACCAGAGCGTAGACGCGGGTCCGGAGAGCTGCTCCGTCACCGAGGTGAGCACGTGCCCGAGGAAGGTGTCCAGTGGCGGCTCCTCGGCCAGGCTGGCGACGGTCTGGCGCAGCACCGCGTCGCTGCGCCGGAGGGCCTCTTCGGCTCGCCGTCGCTCCTCTACCTCCGCCTGCAGCGCCCGGTTCGTCTCCGCGAGGGCGCTGGCGCGCTCCTGGGCGGCGCGCTCCAGCTCCAACGCCACCGCCGCGTTCCGCGCCTGGTCCGCCAGTCCGGTCAACTGCAGCGCCAGGGTGGCCTGGTGCACCAGCGCCTTCGCCAGCTCGATCTCTCCGGACGAGAAGGCGTTCCGCCGCACGCTGCGCACGCTGAAGTTGCCGAGGGTGCGCTCCCCCAGCCGCATCGGCAGCACCAGGATGGCGCGTGTGCCGCGGCTCCGGTGGTACACCCGGGAGCTCTCCAGCTCCGGCGAGGTCTCCACGTCGTAGACGCGCGGCTCTGGCAGTCGCTCCCACGCCTGGGAGTCGTCCGAAGGCGGCTGGACCGCGAGCGGGTGCCCGGTGTCTCCGCCTGCCTTGATCTCGCCGTCATAGTAGTCCAGGTGGAGACGCAGCTCACCGGAGCTTTCGTCCCAGAGCCAGAGTGCGCCGGAGCTCTCGTTGAGCTGCTCCATCAGCGCCTTCAGCACCTCGCCCAGGTAGGCATCCAGCGACGCGCTCTGCTCCAGCCCGCGGACCGTGCTCACCAGCGCGGCGGTCTGCGCCCGGGCCACCCGCTCCGCCCGCCGCCGCTCCCCGACCTCGCGCAACGTGACGGCGACCCCTGCGCCCGGGTTGTCCTCCCGCACCGGGTGGATGGCGTACTCCACCTCCACGTCCTCCCCGTCTCCGCGCCGGAACCGCGCCTCGGCGGGGCCGCGAGTCCAATCAGCGCCCGGCGCGAAGAACGGCTCCCTGCCCACCAGCTCTGCCGGCGAGTAGCCAAGCATCTCGCCTGCGGCTCGATTGACGAACGAGAGGTGACCGTCGCCGTCGAGCACGAACAGGCCCGCCTCCACGGCATCCAGGAGCGCGCGGAGGAATGTAGGGTCAGCGGTGGGGAGGGGGTCAGCCAACATAGCGATCCGCTCCCTCCCGCCACGCTGGGAGCCGCACTCTGTTGCCGTCCTTTCGGTCAGTGCCCCGGCAGAGGCCCCGGGCGGGCTCGTGGCCCGTGGCGTGTCCGGTCCCGAGCCCGGTCATCCTGACCAGAGCGGAGCGCCGGGAAGGATCTCGCACGGGGCGTGGTGCGGCTACTCCTGATAGCGAGATCCTTCGCTGCGCTCCAGGAAGACCGGGTTTGGGAACGGCCGCTTGCTCTCCGTGACATGCTCTGCCGCCGCGCATACGGTCGATTAGAACGGTTGCTTGTTCTGCCCGTAGGTGGAGGGCGCTTTCCATCCTGGGTTGGAGTAGAGGTTCCATCTGGAACGCTCTACAGCACCAGGGGCCGCTGGCTATAGTAGGGCGACGGCGGTGCACCCTTCGTTTCTGGCCCGCAGCCCGCCCCTCGCCGCGGTCTTCGCGGCTCCACCCGCCTCGACTCGGAGATCCACAGTTCATGCAATGGCTGGTCCAACTGGCTCTGCG
>JAJFMS010000634.1 GCA_020696885.1 Armatimonadota bacterium
ACCCTCCGCCGCGGCGGCCCCGGCGGCGGTTTCCCCTTCGTAGGGGGCGCCGGCAAACTTGAGAAGCGTCGCGATCGTGTCTTTCAGCTCGCGGCGCGGCACCACGCGATCGATCTGACCGTGCGCCTGTTGGAACTCCGCCGTTTGGAAGTCGCTGGGCACCTTGCTCACGTTGGCCTGCTTGGAGACGCGCAGTCCCGCGAAGCCGATCATCGCGCCCGGCTCGGCCAGGATCACGTCCCCCAACATCCCCCAGCTTGCGGTGACCCCGCCCATCGTGGGATCGGTGAGCAGCACCAGGGTGAACAACCCGGCCGCGTGATGGCGCGCGATGGCGCCGCTCGTCTTGGCCATCTGCATCAGGGAGAGTAGGCCTTCATGCATGCGGGCGCCGCCGCCGGTGGCGGAGATGAGGAGAGCGGGGATGCCGCGCTCCGTGGATCGCTCCAGCATCCGCGCGAACCGCTCCCCCACCACGCTCCCCATACTTCCCATCATGAAGTGGGCGTCCGTCACCGCGATTCCGATCGGGTGGCCGGAAAGCAGCCCCTCACCGCTGATGGCGGCGTCCTGAAGCTCGGTGGACGTGCGGTATCGATCCAGCGAAGCCTGGTAGCCGGGGAACTGGAGCGGATCCGTGGAGACCAGGTTCGCATCATGCTCCACGAAGGTCGCCTCGTCGAGCAGCAGCTCGATCCGCTCGTGCGCGGTGAGCCGGAAGTGATGGCCGCACTTCATGCAGACTTTGAGGTTGCGCTCCCACTCTCGCTTGAAGAGGAGCTCGCGGCATTTGTCACACTTGACCCACAGCCCCTCCGGGAACTCGTCGGCGCCCTTCCGCTTGCGAAACCAGCCATTGGCCATCTATGATAACTCCTCCGGGAAGCCCCGGTATGGTTGCGTGCGTCCGCGCGCATTCCCTTCCAGCGGTGCCGTCGTGCGTATGGGCGCCGGCGCCGTGCGAGGAACGGAACACCCGGCCGGCGAACCAACTTCGTGTTTGCCAGGACCCCCGTCCCGGAATTCTACTCCATTCCAGGCCCGAAATATGGAAATCCACGACCACCGGAAGCGCATCGACGCGCTGGACCGCGAGATTGTGCGCCTGATCAACGAGCGGGCCGAATGCGCCCGCCGGATCGGAGCCGCCAAAGAGAAGACCGGTACGGTCGTTTACATCCCCGAGCGCGAGCGCCAGGTGTTCGATCGCGTGGTCGCCGCGAACGAAGGTCCGCTGCCCGACGCCGCGATCCAGGCGATCTATCGCGAGGTGGTTTCCGCCTGCCGCGCGCTGGAGCGCCCGCTGACCATCGCGTACTGGGGCCCGCCGGCCAGCAACACTCACGTGGCCGCGCGTCAGCGCTTCGGCAGCAGCGCGGAGTTCCAGCAGACCGGCTCTATCGGTGAGACCTTCGCGGTGGTGGAAGCAGGGAAGTCTGACTTCGGTATCGTTCCGGTCGAGAACTCCACGGACGGCGTCATCGCGCAGAGCCTGGACCGCTTCCTGAACTGCGACCTGAGGATCTGCGCGGAAACCTATGTGCCGATCCAGCACAACCTGCTCTCTCACGCCGCCACGGTGAAGGAGATCCGGCGGGTCTACACGATGTTCCAGGCGACTGGTCAGTGCCGGGAGTGGATCAGCCGCCACCTGGGCCACGTGGAGATGGTGGAGACCACCACCACCGCTCGCGGCGCGGAGCTGGCCTCGCAGGAGCCCGAGTCGGGTGCCATCGCGAACTCGTACGCGGCCGAGTACTACCAGGTGCCGGTGCTGGCGGAGCACATCGAGGACAACCCGCGCAACCGGACCCGCTTCTGGGTGATCGGGCGCACCGAGCCGGCGCCGAGCGGCCGGGATAAAACCAGCCTGCTGTTCTCGGTAGCGCACCGCCCCGGCGCGCTCGTCGACGCGCTGAGCACCTTCTCGGAATTCGGCGTCTCCCTGACCTTCATCGAGTCCCGCCCCACCAAGCAAACGCCCTGGGAGTACGTCTTCTTCGTGGACCTCCAGGGACACCCCAGCGACCCTGACTCCCCCCTCGCGCAGGCGCTTCCGGTTTTTCAGGAGCGATGTCTGTTCACTCGGATTCTGGGATCGTATCCGGAGGCGGAGAACTCGTGAGTGGCTGGTGGCGAATGGTGAGCACTACCGGCCGAACAGCTTGCCCCAGAGGCTGAAGTCCGGCGCCAGGAAGTACAGGAACACCACCACCAGGTTGTTCGTGCAGTGGAGCGCAATCGGCGCCGCCAGGCTGCCGGTTCGTTCGTAGATCACCGCGAGCGCCACGCCGATGACGAAGATCGGGAACAACGCGATCGGGTTCCCGTGGATGAGCGCGAAGAAAAGGCTGCTCAAGATCACCGCGGGGATCAGCCCGAGCCGCCGCTTCAGCGCCTGGTGAGCAAAGCCGCGGAAGAACACCTCCTCGGCGATTGGGCCGATGATGCCGATGATCAGGATCATCGATGCCACTGCTACCGGCTGACCGCGCAACTCGTCCAGCATCTGGGTGGCGCTCATCTGCTCGGAAAGCTCCCGGAGGAGCGGCCCGAATGGGACGACCCCGGACTCCAGCAGCCAGTAGCTGGAGAACGTCTCCATCAGATCACTGACCGGCAGGAGAAGTAGCGCCAGGGCGGTGCCCAGTGCCAGTCGACGCCGCGTGTCCCTGCCCCATGCGGGAAGCCCCAGGTCGCCCGGGGTGCCCCCGTACCGCAGGCAGACCAGGAGCAAGGGCACCCCGATCAAGGCGACCTGCTGCTTGAGCATCGCGGGGAGCAGCAGCGCGAAGGTGGAGCCGGGAGCGCCCGCTGATGTGAGCGGGCGGCCGGAGATCCCGGCCGCCAGGCCACCATCGCAGAAAGCGCAGAAGACGGCTGCGATCACCGCCTGGAAGGCAAGGAACACGTGGGCCACGCTCCAGGTGGGGGCCAGTACCGGCCGCCGCCGGACTTCACCCGCGATCCAGAGGCCCAGGATGAGCAGGTCGCCGGTCAGCACCAACCCCAGCGCTACCACGAAGAGCGCTCGCAGTGCTGCCGCGGTTTCCGGCGAGGGCTCTGCCATCCAGGAGTGCGGCTACAAGCGCAGGGACGCGGCTCGCCGCTCCGCGCGGAGCTCCTTGGCGGCGGCGATCCCCTCTTCGGCCGTCTGGTAGATCGGCACGTCGGCCGGTACCGGAATCGGCTGCGTCGCGATGACGAACAGCTCCCCGCCCAGGTTCTTCAACCGCTCCCGCAGCGCGCCGACGAAACCGCCTGCGCCGGGCTCCCACCCGCCGATCATCCGCACGTCCAGCACCACGAAGGTATAGCGGTGATAGTACGGCCGCTCCGGCCCGACGGTAGCCACCAGGGCGTAGCGCACCTGCCGTGCCGTAAGCTCGGAGAACTCATGGGAAACGGAGATGTGCGGGATGCGGTCCACCAGCCGGAAATGGAGCTTGCCGTCGAACTCCGTGGTAACCGGACTTCCGCCGAATTCTAGGTGGTGCTGGTGTCCTGCGGCCATAGCCTCTCCGTTGCAATGTTTGGAACCGATCGTGGCGTCACTAGCCCTGCCTTCGCGCCGGCTGGGTGACGGGTTATTCTAGCATAACGGCAGGCCGTCTCAATCGCCCCGCTCGGCTTCCTCTTTCGTTTCACTTTCGGGCAGGATACGCGCGCGGTAGCGGATGCGACACTTCGAAGGTGTGACGGTCCCGCGGACTGTATCGGAGGCTATATTTAGCACCTCGTGCGCGACACGTCTTCTCAGGGGTCGAGGCAGAAGTTCTACCTCAGGCGGCGAACGGTGGCCCTTGGCGAGGATGGG
>JAJFMS010000635.1 GCA_020696885.1 Armatimonadota bacterium
GCGGCTGGTCGATTTCGCCAGCCCGGACGCGCACGCCGCCCAGCGCTACACCACCACCGTGCCGCTGCAAGCGCTGTTCCTGCTGAACAGCCCGTTCATGGAGTCCAGCGCCCGCGCCCTGGCGGAGCGGTCGGCCGCCCCGGGCAGCGAGCCGCCCCCCGCCGAGCGCGTGCGCAGTCTCTACCGGCTGGCGCTAGCGAGAGACCCAACGCCAGGAGAGCTTCAGCGGGGCATGCGGTTCGCGGAAGGCGGCGCGTGGGCAGAGCTGGCGCAAGTGCTGCTGTTGAGCAATGAGTTTGCGTTCGTTGATTGATGCCTCGGGATTTAACCGCAGAGGCGCAGAGGACGCGGAGAGAAGGAACCACAGATAACTGCAGATGAACGCAGATGAACGCAGATGGAAGGGCAGCGAGCCGGTGGACCTAGACCATGCCCCATCATCCCCATCCGTGTCATTCTGTGTGCATCTGTGGTTCCTCTCTCCCCTCCCTCTCTGCGTCCTCTGCGTCTCTGCGGTTAATCTCCCCCCGCTCCCCATACCATGAACACCCCACTCACCCGAAGAGAGCTGCTCGGCCGGTGCGGCATGGGCCTGGGCGCCCTGGCGCTGCCGGCCTTGCTGGACGGCTCGCCCGCGCATGCGGCGGGGCCGCTCACGCCCCGGGCGCCGCACTTTGCGCCGAAGGCGAAGCGGGTTATCCACCTGTTCATGAACGGCGGCCCGTCGCACGTGGACACGTTCGACCCCAAGCCCGCCCTGGCGCGCTATGCCGGGCAACTGCTGCCGGGCGGCAACCTGGTGACGGAGCGCCCCACCGGCGCGGCGTTCCCCTCGCCGTTCAAGTTCCAGAAGTACGGGCAGAGCGGCATCGAGGTGAGCGAGCTGTTCCCGCACACCGCCGCGTGCATCGACGACATCGCGGTGATCCGCTCCATGCACGCGGACATCCCGAACCACGAGCCCTCGTTCTTGCTGATGAACTGCGGCGAGGCGCGGCTGCCGCGGCCGAGTATGGGGTCGTGGCTCACCTACGGTCTGGGCACGGAAAACCAGAACCTGCCGGGGTTCATCGCAATGTGTCCGCGCGGGAAGCCGACCCAGGGCGAGCAGAACTGGCAGTCCGCGTTCCTCCCCGGGGTGCTGCAGGGAACCTACATCGACACCCAGTTCGCCGAGGTGGCGCGCCTCATCGAGCACATCCGCAGCGAGCGCACCAGCCCGGAGCGACAGCTTCGCCTGCTCCAGGAGCTACGGCTGCTGAACGAGGAGCACCGCCAGGCCCGCGGCGGCGACCCGCAGCTCGACGCCCGGATCCAGTCGTTCGAGCTAGCGTACCGGATGCAGGCCGAAGCGAGCGACGCCTTCGACGTGAGCCGGGAGCCGGAGCATATCCAGGCGATGTACGGTCCGGGCATGCAGGCGCGCCAGATCCTGATGGCCCGGCGTCTGCTGGAGCGCGGCGTGCGGATGGTGCAGGTTTGGCACGACGCCGGGCAGCCGTGGGACAACCACGGGAACATCCTGGACCATCGTCCCCTGGCGCGCCAGTGCGACCAGGCGATCGGGGCGCTGCTGCGGGACCTGAAGCAGCGCGGGATGCTGGACGACACGCTGGTGATCTGGGGCGGCGAGTTCGGCCGCACGCCCACCGTGGAGCTCACCTCCGGCCTGGAAGCGGGCGGCGGGCGAGACCACAACCACTACGGGTTCAGCATGTGGCTGGCCGGCGGCGGCATCAAGGGCGGCCAGGTCTACGGCGCCACGGACGAGTTCGGGTTCAAAGCCGAGGTGAACCCGATGCACGTCCACGACCTCCACGCCACCATCCTGCACCTGATGGGCTTCGACCATGAGCGCCTCACCTACCGCTACGCCGGCCGCGACTTCCGCCTCACGGACGTTCACGGGCGCGTGGTGAAGGAGCTCCTTGCCTGAGCGACCCCGACGTCAGGCGAGGATGCGGCTGACGAAGGTGCGCACCTCACGCGGATCGATCGGCTTGGCGAGGAAGCAGTCCGAGCCGAGGCTGAAGGCGCGGAAGACGATCGTGTCCTCGGGGTCCGGATGGGTGACGATTACGGCGGTCTCGCGCAGCTCCGGGTCCTCCCGAATCGACCGGAAGATCTCGAACCCGTCCACGTCCGGTAGTGTGAGGTCCAGGATCACGATCCGCGGGTGCACCTCACCCAGCCGGCGCACCGCCTGTGCGCCGCTGTAGGCCGTGAGCACGTCCACTCCCAGCCCCTGCAGCGCCACCTCCAGCGTGTGCACCAGCGCCGGATCCTGGTCCACGATTAGGATGGGCGGGGCCGGGTGTTGGGTGTTGGGCATTGGGTGTTGGGAGGTGTTCAGGTGTTCGGGTGTTCAGGTGTTCAGGTGTTCAGGTGTTCAGGAAGCAAGCCTGGCCCAACAAGAGCAGTCATCCCGAGACGGTTCCAGCTTCAGTGCGGCGTACGGGTCCTCGGCGAGGGATCTCAAAACGGGCTCGGAACGCCTCCAGTGAGCGTGAGGCCGGCTCCCCATTCGCACTTCGCACCTCGTAGTTCGCACTTCTCGGCGCCCGACCGCCCCCTTACTTCGCCCAGTGCTCCTTCAAAAACTCCTCCTGCCGCTTCGTGAAGCGCGGGTCCGTGGAGTGCCCCATCGACGGTGAGTTCACGATCTCCTTCGGGCCGCCCAGGGAGTTGTAGGCTGCGTAGACCGTGGTGGGCGGGCAGGTGCGGTCGACGAAGCCCACGCCGACGAGGGCCGGGCCTTTGAACTTTCGCGCGAAGTTTACGGCATCGTAGTAGGCGGAGGTGCGGGTAACCGCTTCCAGGTCCGCGGCCCGGCCCCGCTCGCCCAACTGCGGCCAGCCGGAGACGCGGTCCACGGTGTAGCCGGTGTGGTCGCACATCGCAGGGACGTTGGCGGAGAGCGCGGTGACGCGGGAGTCCACCCCGGCGGTGATCAGCGAGAGCGCGCCGCCCTGGCTGCTGCCGGCCACGACCAGGTGCTTCTTGTCCCACTCCGGGCGGCTGGTGAGGTAGTCCAGCGCGCGGACGCAGCCCAGCACCACGCGGTGGTAGTAAAACTTCTCGCGGTCCGTCTTCCCGTGCTGGGGGTAGCCCTTCAGCGGGCCGTTGTTCGCGGTGTCGTAGTCCGCCTGGGGCAGGTCCACGTCCATGTCATGGACGGAGATGTTCAGCGTCAGCGCGCCGGCGCGCGCGAAGTTCATCGCCGGGCCCTGCCCGTAGACGCCCGCGCCGGGCACCACCAGCACGGCGGGGAGCGGCGTCTCCTTCTTCGGCACCGCGAGCCAGCCCCAGACCCGGGAGTTGCCCACGTTTGCCAGGTTGATTTTGTAAACCGGCGTGGTAGAAAGGCTGAACTTTTCCGAGGGGGTGAGCCGGGCGTCCACCGGCACTGCTGCCAGCTCCTTCTTGCCCGCCGCCCAGAAGCTGTCGAAGTCCGCCGGCTCCTTCGCCGTGGGCTGGATCTTCTCCGGGTCGAATGCGGCCCCGCCGAGGGCGGCCGTAGACTGCTCGCCGTTCTTCAGCACCACCTGGCACTGGAGGAAGCCGGGCCCACTCAGGGTGCCAGCTACCGTGCCGTTCCCTTCCGCGTCCAGCGTCACCGTCTGCGATGGGCCGAGCGACTTGTGCCCGTCGTTGAAGAGAACCACGGACAGGGTGGCGCCTCCCAGCGCCGCGCCCTCCTTCTTCGCCTGGATCCGGAAGGTGGCGTTCTCCCCGGGCTTGTAGATCGCCTCCGGACGATCGGTCCGGACGGTGAGCTCGATGGCGGGCTTGGCCTGCTGGGCAGCCGCGGCGACC
>JAJFMS010000636.1 GCA_020696885.1 Armatimonadota bacterium
CGTGTGGACCGCTCCGCAACTGCAACCCACGCTCTACCGGTTCAAAAGCCGCAGGTTCTGTTGCCTGGTAAGTCGCGTGGTCCGCTGGCGACCCACTCAACTCCGGCTCCGGACGTTGATCGTCGTTCGCCGCACGGGCCGCGCATGGTAGGCGCGGGTAATCCGTCGACTCTGCAGCCTTCGCATCCGGCGGAGGTCATCCCGCCTCCGCGCAAACTGGCGGCTGCGCCCGATACGACCTACCTGGACGGGCGGGACGCGGCGCTCAGTGCGAACTGGTTCGCCGGAGATCGCGAGGACGCGCAGGTCCGGGCGTGGCTGGAGCGCCGGCTGCCACCGGTGAAGGACGATTTCGTGCGGGTGCCGCTGCCTCGCCTGGCGGACGCGCGGGGCCAGTCCGTGGCCGAGGCCGCCAGGCAGTATGAGCAGGAAGCGAAGGTTGTAGACGCGCGGCTGTTCCAGAAGGTGACTCTGCAGCTCAAGGGGGCTTCGGTCGAGGAGCTGTGCCGGGAGCTGGAGCGGCAGACGCGGGTCCGCCTGCGACCTTCCCGCGGGGTGCGGGACGAGAAGGCCACCGTACTCGTGAAGGACCTGCCGGCGCGGGACGTGATGCGCGCGGTGGCGCGGCTGTTCGGGTTCCTGTGGGCTCGCACCGGCGAGGAAGGCTCCTACCGGTATGAGCTCACCCAGGACCTCCGCTCCCAGCTCGCCGAGCAGGAGATGCGCAACCGAGACCTGCACGATGCCCTGCTGGCGCTGGACGCCCGGATGGAGGCGTATCGTCCCTACCTGGAGCTGAGCCCGCAGCAGTTGAAGCAGCGACTCGCCCAGGCGAAGGGCGCCGAGCGGCAACTCCTGGCCCGCGTTCACGGACCGCAGTGGGCGGGGATGCAGGTCTACCACCGGCTGACCCCCGCGGAGCGCGCGGCGCTGGGGCAGGGGCAATCGCTGCGGTTCAGCTCCGACAACGCGCGGCCAGACCGCCGCATGCCGGATGAGTGGCTGAAGCCGCTGCTCGACGCGTGGGACATGGCGGTCGTGCCCGCCGAGGGCGGGGAGCCGACCCATTTCGCCCAGGAGAGCTTGCTGCGAAAGGAAGGACGCGCGTTCAAGGGCTTGTCGGAGTTACCGGGAGCTACCACGCTTCTGAACCTGAAAGTCGACCACTCAGAGTTGGGTGCGCTATCGCTGAAGTCCGAATCCATGTTCTTCGTGCCGATTGGGGACTCTACGCCCGGGCTGGGCTCCACGGAGGCGCTCGCTACGGCGCAGAGCCCCTCCGTGACCCGGCCCAACAACGCCGCGACGAACCAGGCACTGCGGACCCAGGCGCCGTTCACCCGCGTGGTGACCCTGCGCCCCGAGCCATCCTGTCCGAAGCTGCGTGCCGAGGCACAGGCGCGCAAGCCAGGTGAGCGTGCTCCCAGCGGTCAGGAGAGAGCGATGGAGCTGATGCGCAGCGGCCGGCCGCTTAGCGCGGAGAGGATGGAACGCATGGAGCGCGTCAGCGAGCCACACGTGCTCGCGGCCGATGTCTGGGAAGCGGTGCATCGCGAGACCGGCTTGCCGATCGTGGCCGACTCCTACGCTCGGATCTACGACGCTAAGAAGCTCACCATCGAGAAAGCAACGCTTTACGAAGCGCTCTCCCGAGCCGCGGATGAGCTGGGGGCGCGCTGGCGGAAAGATGGGCAGTTTCTCCTGTGCCGGAGTACCAGCTACTTCTGGGACAAGCTGAAGGAGGTCCCGAACCGGGAGCTCGACCATTGGCAGCGCGATAAGGCCGAGATGAAAGGCTTGCCGTTCACCGACCTGGCGGAGATGGCGCTGCTGACGGACGAGCAGCTCGACTCAGTGCGCGTGGGCGACGTGGTGACGCACTGCCGCGAGCTGCCGGAGTGGGAGCTGCTGCAGACCCCGGGTGGCTACTACTCCCCGCGACCGTGGCTGCGCTGGCTGGCCGGCCTCCCGGCGGGAAGTTCTACGAAAGCATTGGATCCGGAAGGGCTCTCCCTCCGTGGGCTCAACCCGCAGGCGCTGCAGGAAGCGCTGCGGATCCTCGACGGGCGCTTTGCCGGCCCCGACGCAACGCTCCAGGCATTGGCCGAGCGGCGCGTTCAGATCCAGTACGCACCGGGCGGCAGCTACGCGTGGACGCCGTTCGTGGGGCCGGGACGGGATCGTAATCAAGTCGAGCTGCTGCCGGTAGCGTGGGGGACCACCCCTGAAGCCGCTCTCGCCGCAGCACGGAAGATCGATCCCGCTGCCACCGCCGAGGAGATCGGCATCACCGAAGGCATCCTGTGCGTGCGGCTCTTTGGCGGGACGGAACCGTGGATTATAGCGGGAACCCGCCCGTCGGCGTTCCGGCTGCCGTAGGATTACGTGCGGCGTTCAGCCCAGCCCGCCTTCGTTACCGGGGTTGTTGCGGCTTTGCGGGAGGGTTGACGAGTTTCGAGAGCACCGGCGGTCTGGCGACGCGCCGGCTACAGGGAACGGCATCATCTTCCGAGAGATGATGCCGTTCCCTGTAGCAAACGGTCGCAGACCGTTTGTGTCACCGGTTACGTAAGATGTTCAGCCGAGCCCGTCCCAGTTGCCAGGGCAGTTACGGCTTTGCACGACGGCCACAAAAATCGAGAATACCGGCGGTCAGGCGACGCGCCGGCTACAGGGAGCGGCGTCGTCGTTCCGAACGATGATTGGCCCCCAAACACCGAACACCGAACACCGAACACCGCGCGAAGCGCACCCAACACCCCGCGAAGCGCTAAAGAAGTTGTCGCCGCGCTTCGTAGTAGGCTGTCCAGGCGTCGCCCTTCCGGGCCTTTACCACGTGGTTGAAGTAGTGCTGGAGCTTCTTAAGATCCTCTGGCGTATCCTTGAGCGCCGAGCCCAGGAGGCTCTGCACCAGGTGGTCTGGGGTCACTTCGCCGCCGCCGTAGTAGTAGGCGTGGATGCCCGCCGCATAGCCTACGGACACCGCTTCGGCGGTGCTCATCACGCTGCTCAGCGGCTCCAGCGCCTTGCCGTCGCCGGTCTTGCCGGCGCGGAGCTCGTGGAAAGTGGTGACCAGCAGCTCCGTTAGCTCCGGCGTGAGCGATACCGGCACCCGTGCTCGCTGGAGGAGCCGGTCCGTCTCTCGCTGCACGAGCTGCATCTCATTCGCCAGGCTGGAGATCGGGTGGACCGTCTCGAAGTTGAACCGGCGCTTGAGTGCCGCGCTCATTTCGTTGACGCCGCGGTCGCGCGTGTTGGCGGTGGCGATCACGTTGAACCCGACCCGCGCGAAGAGCGTGCGGTTCTCGTCGTCCATCTCCGGCACCGGCAGCACGCGCTCGCTGAGCACGGAGAGGAGCGTGTCCTGGATCTCCACCGGACAGCGGGTGATCTCCTCGAAGCGCACCAGCTTGCCCTGCTGCATCCCGCGGTAGAGCGGCGCCGGCACCAGGGACCGCGGGCTGGGCCCTTCGGCGAGGAGCAGCGCGTAGTTCCAGGAGTACTTGATGTTGTCTTCCGTCGTGCCGGCGCTGCCCTGGATGATGAGCGTGGAGTCCGCGCTAATGGCGGCGGCGAGCAGCTCGCTCAGGTAGCTCTTGGCGGTGCCCGGCTCCCCGATGAGCATCAGGCCGCGGTTGGTGGCCAGCGCCACGATGCACCGCTCCAGAAACGAGGGCCGCCCCACGAACTTCGGCGCGACGCCGGCTTCCTCGTCGCCGAGCACGAACCGGAGCACGGAGGCGGGGGTCAGTCGCCAGCCGCCGGGACGGGGCGCATCGCCGTCCGCCTTCTCCAACTGGGCCAGCT
>JAJFMS010000637.1 GCA_020696885.1 Armatimonadota bacterium
GCCGTCCGTCCCCACCACTTCCCGCATGAACTTGGCCGGGTCGGTAACGCGCATCGAGTAGCTGCCGAACGCCCGCACCCGCACCACGCCGAAGTCCTGGTCCCGCATCGGGATCGGGTTGGCCGTGCCCCACTTGAGGTCCGTGAACTGGCGGGTGCTGACGAAGTAGACTTCCGCCTTGAACGGGGAGTTGAAGCCGTGCGGCCACGACTTCAGCATCGTTAGCAGCGGCATGTTCTGCGTGGTCAGGGAGTAGAGCCCCGGGCCGAAGACGTCCGCGATCTGGCCTTCGTTGACGAAGATGGCGGCCTGGCCTTCCCGGACCGTCAGCTTCGCCCCCATCTTGATCTCGTTGTTGGCTACCGGGAACCGGTACACCATCGTGTCACTCGTGGGATCGAGCCACTCGATCACCTCGATCCACTGGTTCATCAGCCGTCCGAAGAAACCGCCCATCCTGGTCTTCCTCCGTCGCAGCCTGTGCGCCCCAGGCTTTACAGTTCGTTCGCGGCCGGCTCCGCGCCGTCCTGCGGGGCGCCGGCCGTTGCCACCGGGCGCATCACCGCCCACTTCAGGTAACGTGAATGCGGCCCGCCGGATACGGCGACTTCCCGCTGCCGGGGACGGCGGCTGAAAATCCGGCCCGTGAAACTCAGTATAGGGCTCCGGGGCGACCCCGCCCACCGGCGCGCTTCGGAATGACCCGCGTATGAATCCTGCCGCCGACGCCATTTCGGGGCCAGCGCGGGTGGCTCCTACCGTTTGCCTGCACGGTAGTGGGGGTAAATGAAATGTTGGCTTCGGGCGGCGCACCTGTTGAAACGGTCACCAGGCGAGCGCATGATATACTCCGGATGGCCCCTTCACCCTCTCGCACCACGTTATGAACATCCTCGTCACCGGCGGAGCCGGATTCATCGGCTCTCACCTCTGCGACGCCCTGCTGGCCGCTGGGCACCGTGTTACCGCCCTCGACAACTGCCTCACCGGCAGTGCGAGCAACGTGGAGCACCTCCGCGACCATCCGGAATTCCGGCTGGTAACCCACGATGTCATCGAGCCCTACTCCGGTCCGGGCTCCGAAGACGTGGAGGCGATCTTTCACCTCGCCAGCCCGGCCAGCCCCGTGGGCTACCGGACCTATGCCATCGAGACGCTGCTGGTCAATTCCGCCGGCACCGTCAACATGCTGCGCCTGGCCACGGAGCGCGGCGCCAGGTTCCTGGTAACCTCCACCTCCGAGGTGTACGGCGACCCGCTGGTACACCCCCAGAAAGAAGACTACTGGGGGAACGTCAACCCGATCGGGCTGCGCGCCTGCTACGACGAGGCGAAGCGGTTTGCCGAGGCCGCCACGATGGAGTGGATCCGCCAGTACGATGTGGACGCGCGGATCATCCGGATCTTCAACACCTACGGGCCGCGGAACCAGCTAGACGACGGCCGCGTGGTGCCGAACTTCATCGTCCAGGCGCTCCGGGGAGAGCCGATCACCATCTACGGGGACGGCTCGCAGACCCGCAGCTTCCAGTACGTGTCGGACCTGGTGGCCGGCATCCAGCGCGCGATGTTCACGGAAGGCACCAAGGCGGAGGTGTTCAACCTGGGGAACCCGGTGGAGTTCACCATCCTCCAGTTCGCCCAGGAAGTGCTCGCCGTCACCGGCAGCGCTTCGGTGCTGGAGCGGCGCCCGCTGCTGTTCGAGGATGACCCGGCCCGCCGCCGCCCCGATATCAGCAAGGCCAAAGCCCGCCTGGACTGGGAGCCGCAGGTGCCGCTCCGGCAGGGGCTGGAGACTACGGTGGCCTGGTATCGTACCCAGATTTAGGAAAAGTGGGAGTATGGGGGCTGCTGCCCGATCCCCATACTCCTGCACCGCTTCTATCTCACGAGGTTTGCTAGTTTCCGCGGGCACGGGACGACCGCGAAGTAGAGGTGGCTCAAGGCCGTGGTCGGGTAACGGCATCCGCCGTGGCCGCGTGGTTGCCCGGCAAACGACGACGAGGACAGCGTCCGCAAAGCCGTACCGACCCCACTCGGTGGTTACGACTCTGCCAACGCCGGGAGGTCGGCCTGGCGAGGGCAACCACGGCGAGTGCCCCTACGCAGCACCGCGCGTTTGGTCTGCACGTTCCCTCCCCCAATCGCTACCTACATCCCCCGGTCGTAGTCATCTAGCAGAACCCGTTACCTAGGCTTCCACGGCTTCCCGCTCTTCCACGGCTTCCCGTTCTTCCACGGCTTCCCGCTCTTCCACGGCCGATGCGACGGAGAAGCCAAGCCGCACGATCTCTTCCGGCGGCACGAGGCCGGCGGCGGCTTTGCGGAAGGCGTCCATCTCCATCGTTTCGAAGCCGGAGTTGCGGACGTACTTCCGCAGCTCGCTCGGGGCCGCATTCTCATTCATCATGCGGCGCAGGTCGTCGTCGATGACCAGGAGCTCGTGGACCCCGATCCGGCCGCGGGTCCCGCTGCGGCCGCACCGGTTACAGCCGGTGCCGCGGCGGAACGTGGCCCCGGATAGGTCGCCGAAGTGCGACTCGAACACTTCCCGCAGCCGGGTGGGGAGCTCATAGGGTTCCGAGCACTCGCTGCAGATGCGGCGGACCAACCGCTGCGCCAGGACGCCGTTGAGCGAGCAGGCCACCAGGTACGGTGGGATTCCGATGTCGAACAACCGGGCGAGGGTGCCCAGCGTGTGCTGCGTGTGCATGGTGGAGAGCACGAGGTGCCCGGTAAGCGCCGCGCGGCAACTGATCTCCGCCGTCTCCGCGTCCCGGATCTCCCCCACCATCAGGATGTCCGGGTCCTGCCGCAGCATCGCGCGCAGCGTGGTGGCGAACGAGCGGCCCGCCCGGTCGTGCACCTGCACCTGGTTGATGCCCTCCAGGTCCACTTCCACCGGGTCTTCCACGGTGATGATGTTCACGTCTTCGCGGTTCAGGTGGTGGAGCGCCGCGTAGAGGGTGGTGGTTTTCCCGGAGCCGGTGGGGCCGGTCACCAGCAGCATCCCTTGCCGGGCGGTGAGCACGCTGCGCAGCGTCTTGTGGATCCGATCGGCAAACCCGAGATCCGCCAGCGAATGGGAGGCGGTATTGCGGCTGAGGAGCCGGAGGACGATAATCTCCCCGTTGATGCCGGGCAGCGTGGAGGCGCGGATCTCGATCTCTTCCCCACTCACCTTGACGGCACAATTCCCGTCCTGCGGCTTGCGGTTCTCGGAGAGATCCATGTTGCACATCACCTTGATGCGGGCGGCGATGTTCGGCATCAGGGACTTCTGCAGCGGCATCACCGGGCGCATCTGCCCGTCCACGCGGTAGCGGACGCGCACACTGTTGCGCGCCGGCTCCATGTGGAGGTCGCTGGCGCGCTTTCGTACCGCGTCCGCAATGAGCGCGTTCACGATCTCGATCGCCGTCGGCTCGGCCCCCGCCACGAGCAGCCGCTCCACAGAGAGCATGTCGTCCGTGGCCACTTCCATGGAGACGGTAGCCGCCACGTCGGACCGGCTCTCCTCCGCGTTGTCCAGGAAGAGGGAGGAGAGCGTTTTCTCCGTGGCGACCACCAGGCGGTACGGCCGCCCGCGGAAGGCGCGGTTCAGGGAGTCCAGTTGGTCCAGATCCCAGGAGAATGGGTTGCAGATCACCACCGCGTCCGCGTCGTTCGCATCTTTGATGGCTACGGCGTAGTTGGTCCGGCAGAAGCTGGGCGGGAGGACGCCGAGCTGGATGCTGGGAGTGTCGATCCGGGGCAGGTACTCCAGGCCGAAGTAGCTGGCCATCCGGTCCGCCAGGTCCTC
>JAJFMS010000638.1 GCA_020696885.1 Armatimonadota bacterium
GATCCCGGCGTCCAGCGCTTCGGTGGGCAGTCCCGCGCGCGTCCAGCCGTCCAGTCCACCGCACAGCACGTCTGCGCGGAATCCTTTACTTTCGAGGTACCTTGCAACTCGCTCTGCAGTCGTGTCGCCCACGCAGGCGCAGTAGGCGACGATGTGCCGGTCCCGGGGGATCCGGCGGTAGAGGGTCGTAAGGTCCAGCAGGGAGTAATGGAGGTCACCAGGGATGTGCTCGCGGGCCGTTTGGAAGGACGTATCCCCCCGCGCATCCACGAGGAAGAGCTCACCAGCCGGCAGCTCCTCGTATACCTCCTGCGGGTCCATCCGCCGCATCATCCGTCTCCTTCGACGGCGCTACCCAGCACCGCGCCATTGCGGTAACATGAGCACCATAGTTCTATTACCCAATTATCGGCTGGAATAGGCGAAAGCAAGATGGTGGTTCTTTCGGGCGAGCGCCGCAACAAACGCCGCCGGAGGGCCGGAACCGGGACCGGAGAGGGAGTTTTGGCGAATGTGATCTGTTCCGAACAGGCGAGCGCCTCGCTCGAAACGCTGCCGTCGGTAGCGCGCGGCGGGGTGGAGCAACGGCTCGATTACCTGCGGGACATGCCCCGGATGTACGCGATGAGCACGGACGAGCGGTTCCCCGGCTGCCGAACCTTCTGGGTAGACCCGTGTTACCGGGTGTTCTACATGGTGGCCGCCGGCGCCGACGACATCTACGTCGTAGCGATCGTAGAAGAGGAAGTGGACGACGCCGGGCTGGGGCTGGACTTCTAGCCCATGCGCATGGAGTAGTGGAGTGCTGGAGTAGCGAAGTATTGGTGAACGCGGCCGACGGCCGCACCGGTCGCCATTACTCCCACACTCCACTACTCCACCTCCCCGTCCCCGTGGAACCGCCGAGTTTGCGCAATTTGAACGCCGTCTCGCTGTGTGGAGACCTACTCGTCGCGAGGAGGACCGCCGTAGGGCTCGTCGGGGCGTGGGCGGGAGAAGCCGCCGTCGGGGCGCTGGAACGGGGCGGGGCCGCGAGGCGGCGCGAACTGGTGCGGCGGGCGAGGGCCGCCGGACGGGCGCGGCGGCATGCGCCGGGGCGGGCCGGGGCGCCGCGCGGGGCCGGAGATGGAGACGATGGCGCTTTTGTACACCAGCGTCGCCGGCCCGCCGTCCAGCGGCTCCAGCAGCAGTACGTACGGGTCGAACTCACGGATGCGCCCGCGCAGCGACATCCGGTTCCGCAGGTAGATGGTGGTGATCTGGTTGGTCTCGGCGAGGCGATCCAGCAGGTTCTCCTGGAAAGCTCGTCCGTTACTCGTGCGTTTTTGCATACTTTCTTCTCTTCACCCCAGATCGTTACTGATGGGAGCAGAAACCACTAGCGAGGACGGAGTAATGGAGTAGTGGAGAACTGGAGTGTTGGGGCTGCTACTCCATTACTCCCCTACTCCAACACTCCAGAGACTTTAGTAGCCAACGCTCGGATCAGAGATACCCTACCCGGCGGTGCTTGTCCACCCTAATGTCCCGCCGAAATCCCGGTACTTCACTCCGATCGGTGCTCCGCGGCCCGCACGCGGGTTTCCAGCGCTTCCAGCTCTTCGTGCAGGCGGCTGGTACGAGCTCTGGCCGCAGCCAGGGGAGCAGGGAGCCCGCCCCCGCCGGGCCGCCGCTGCACGGCCGCCAGCAGGGCCAGCGCCGCCAGGATCCCAAGGCCCCATAACCAGATCCGCAGACGCTCTCCCGCATCCCGCAGCCGCTGCACCTCGTCGGACTGGCTGCCGATCCGGGCCTCCAGGGCCTCGATCCGGCGGCGGGCTTCCCCCACGCCGCGCTGCTGGCGCTTCAGCTCGGAGCGCAGGCTCTCCGCACGCCGCCGCAGCCCGCGCACTTCTAGCTGTAAGGGGGACACCGCCGCGCCGGCCGGCCGCTGCTGGGCCGCGGTGGGAGCGACGGTGAGACCGCAAAGCAAGGCCGCCAGCACGAGTGTGGCCCCAAGCCGGATTGTCCACATTATAGCACCCGTCCGGCGGCCGGCGGACCCGCAGCGAAATGGGCCGCCAGGACCCCGGTGACGGCCTCCGCCAGCTCGTTTGTGGTGCCGACCTGGGCAATCACCCGTTCTCGATCCAGGATCAGTGCCGGATGCGCCGTGTCCGAGATCCGGGTCAGGTCGTTGGCTACGATGAAGTCCGCGTCGGAGCGGTCCCGGCTGGTCCGGGCGATCTCCAGCAGCTCCGCTTCGGTGCGGCCCACCTCCAGCTTGAACTTCACCAGGGTGATGTGGGGGTCCAGCGCGCGGACCTCATCCACGATCTTGGGAGTGCGCCGCAGGCGGATCACCAACTCCTCCGCGTTCGAAGGGATCTTCCCCGGCTCCTCGGCCACGGGCCGGTAGTCGGAGACAGCAGCGGTATGAATCAGCGCATCGTAGGAGCGGGATCCCACCTGCTCCCGCACGGCGAAGTGGAGGTCATCGAACGTGACGAAATCGATCACCTGCAGCCGCCCGGCGGAAGCGGCGGTCGCGCGTCCCGGTCCCAGCAGTAGGGTCACCTCCGCCCCAGCCTGGGCGGCGGCGCGGGCGATCTCCAGCCCGGTGCGCCCGCTGGATACGTTGCTGATATGTCGCACCGCATCGATCGGAACGCGGGTAGGTCCGGCGGTCACCAGCACGCGCCGGCCGGTGAGATCTGGGTTTTCCATAACGTGTGGGCCGCGGATTAAAATTTCTGAACCATCCGGATCGGGCTGCGTCAGCGAAGGTGATCTGCTTCGTTTCCTTCTCCAGGATTGGAGCCCCCCTGCCGGCTTCGGCGGGGGGTTTCTTTGTACCGCCCTATCGGGGCAGGCAAGGGCCAGCCGCACGGCGAACCTACTGCTGCCTGCCAACTAGGAACCCGGAGTCATCGGGAACGAACTGCGTCGCCGGAGATAGTGTTATGGGAATCAAGGAACTCCTCGCAGAGGTGCCGCTGTTCGAAGAGCTTGGGGACGCCGAACTGAGCATCCTGGCCCAACGGGTCCGACAGCGGCGCTACAAAGAGGGAGACACGATCTTCCACAAGCACGATCCGGGCATCGCCCTCTATGTGATCGTGTCCGGCAAAGTCAAGATCCATAACGAAACCCCCGAAGGCGCCGATGCTATTATAGCCATCCTGGATATTGGTGAGTTCTTCGGCGAGCTGGCGGTGATCGACGGGCAGGAGCGCTCGGCGGACGCCACCACCCTGGCCCCCTCCGAGCTCCTGATGCTCACCCGGGATGACCTCCACGACATCTTGCAGCGGTATCCCAAGATCGGCCTCTGCCTCCTCGCCACGCTCGCCGGCCGCCTGCGCCGAACCACCGAGGATTACCTCGCCTACTCCACGCTGGACATCAACGGCCGCCTGGCGATGCAGCTCCTCCGCCTGGCGGAGCAGCACGGGATCGTCACCGGCGCCGGGATCCGGATCGACCTCCGGCTGACGCAGACCGACCTGGGCTCCCTGGTCGGCGCCTCGCGGGAAAGCGTCAATAAGGTAATGGGCTACTTCCGCCGCCAGGGCTGGGTAGCGCTGGACGAGAAGAACCAGATCCTGGTGAAGGATCAGGCGGCGCTCACCCGCCTAAGCGGGGAGCGGGGGTAGGAAGCCCGTACGGGGGTGTTGGGAGGGAAACGGTGGTAGGCTGCGGGGCGACTGGCCTACACCGGCAGCCTGTCGGGTCGGAGCTAGCCCTCGCAAGCCAGTCATCCCGAGCCGGTACGAGCCTCGGTGCGACGTAAGTGTCCTCTGCGAGGGATCTCCTCCC
>JAJFMS010000639.1 GCA_020696885.1 Armatimonadota bacterium
CGTCGAGGAAGGTCCCTCGATGGCGTTCGCCCCGGTCTTCTCCAACCAGGGCATGGAAGAGTTCGGCATGAACCTCCAGGACATGCTGGGCAACCTGTCGCAGAGTAAGAAGCGGCGGCGCACCGTCACGGTCGGCGAGGCGCGAGAGTTGCTGATCCAGGAAGAGGCGCGGAAGCTGGTCGACCAGGACAGCGTGAAGCGGGACGCGGTGGAGCGAGCCGAGCAAGACGGCATCGTCTTCGTGGACGAGTTGGACAAGATCGCCACCAAGGAAGGCGGGATGGGCGCCGACGTCTCCCGCGGCGGCGTGCAGCGGGACATCCTTCCGATCATCGAGGGGTCCACGGTCCAGACGAAGTTCGGACCGGTGCGCACCGACCACATCCTCTTCATCGCTGCGGGCGCGTTCCACGTGAGCAAGCCCAGCGACCTGATCCCGGAGCTTCAAGGGCGCCTGCCGATCCGCGTGGAGCTGGACAGTCTTACGGAGAAGGACTTCCGCCAGATCCTCTCGGAGCCGGAGAACGCGCTCACCAAGCAGTATTCCGCCCTGCTCGGCACCGAAGGCGTGGACCTTGTCTTCACCGAGGAAGGCATTGGCGAGCTGGCCCGCATCGCGGCCGAGGTCAACCAACGCACCGAGAACATCGGTGCCCGGCGGCTCCACACTATCATCGAGAAGCTGCTGGAGGAGTTGTCGTTCGATGCTCCGGAGGACGTGAGCGGCACGGTGCGAGTGGACGGAGCCTACGTCCGCTCCCGGTTGGACGCCATCGCTAACGATCAGGATCTCTCACGCTACATTCTTTGAGGAACAATCAACCATGGCGGTGACCTACGAGCAGATCGGCGACTACCACGCGAAGCTGTCCGACCACGGCGACCCGATCCTCCTGCGGATGGAAGCCGAAGCGCGTGCGGAGCAGTTCCCGATCATCGGCCCGGCCGCCGGGAAGCTGTGCTACCTGATGGCGCGTGCCATCGGCGCGAAGCGCATCTTCGAGATGGGCTCCGGGTACGGCTACAGCACGCTCTGGTTCGCGAAGGCGGTCCGCGAGAACGGCGGCGGGGAAGTGCACCACACCGTGTGGAGCGACGACCTGCACCAGCGGGCTCGCGCCAACGTGGAAGAGGCCGGCTACTCGGACGTGGTGCAGTTCCACCTGGGTGAAGCGGTGCAGGCGCTCCAGCAGGCCGAGGGTCCGTTCGACATCGTCTTCAATGACATCGACAAGGACGGCTACCCGGCCAGCCTGCCGGTGATGAAGGAGAAGCTCCGCGTGGGCGGCCTGATCCTGATCGACAATATGCTGTGGCACGGCCGGATCTTCGACGCGGAAGACCGCGACGAGTCAACCGAAGGGGTACGGGAGTTCACCCGGCGGCTTCAGGCAGACCCGGATTTCGTCTTCCAGCTCGTGCCGGTGCGCGACGGGGTCATCGTAGCCCTGCGAGTTAGCTAACTGATGAAACGAACCGCAGAGATCCATCGCCAGACCGGCGAAACCGATATCTCGCTGACGCTGGACCTGGACGGCTCCGGCGCCGCAGACGTGCAGACCGGGGTCGGCTTCCTAGACCACATGCTCACGCTGTTCGCACGCCATGGTTTGATGGACCTCCAGGTCCGCTGCGTTGGCGACCTGCACGTGGATCAACACCACACCGTCGAGGACGTGGGGATCTGCCTGGGCATGGCGATCCTGAAGGCCGCGGGGGACAAGCGCGGGATCGTGCGGTACGGCACCTTCACCGTGCCGATGGACGAGTCGCTGGTGATGGTAAGCCTGGACCTCAGCGGCCGCGCCTACATGGTGTGCAACCTGGAGACACGGGGCCGGTTCATCGGCGCTTTCGATGCGGAGCTGGTGCCGGAGTTCTTCCAGGCGGTAGCCGGCAACGCGCTGATGAACCTGCATGTCCACCAGTTCTATGGACAGAATGGCCACCACCTGGTGGAAGCCGCGTTCAAGGCGTTCGGGCGAGCGCTGGATGCCGCCACCCGGCACGACGAGCGGGTATCCGGCGTGCCTAGCACCAAAGGCGTTCTCTGACTCGCGGAGCGGCGGGTCACTCACCATCCGTTGGAAGGCCGTCCCATTCGAATGGAAACGAGTGTCACCGACGTTCTGGAGCAGATCTCCGATGCGTTCTACTCGCTCGATACCGAGTGGCGGTTTTCCTACGTCAACGCGCGGGCTGCGGCGCGCTGGGGCCGACAGCCCGCGGCGCTGATCGGGCGCTGTTTCTGGACCGAGTTCCCTACGGCCTTGGGCACCCGTTTGGAGGAGGAGCACCGGCGGGCCGCGCGGGAGCGGACGCCGGCGCAGTTCGAGCTGTCATCGCCGGCCTTCGGCGGCTGGCTCGCCCTCAGCATCTACCCCTCGGACCGGGGCCTCTCCGTCTACTTCCGGGACGTCTCCTCCCGCACGCGCGCTGAGCACGAGCTCCAGCGGGAGGAGGCCGAAGCAACCCTCCGCCGTAGCGAGCGTCTCTACCGGGCCCTGATCCAGCAGGCGGGAGAGGGCGTCTGGCTTACCGACCTCAGCGGCCGCATCCATGAGGTGAACCCCGCCGCCTGCGAGATGATGGGATACTCTCGCGAGGAGCTGCTGCAGGTCCCCGTACCCTCACTTTCGCCCTCCGAGTACGTGGTCCGGCGCGAAGCGGACCTGATCCGCCTGCGCGCGGGGGAGACTGTGACCTCGGAGCGGCCGCTGCGCTGCAAGGACGGGCGGATCCTACAGGTGGAGGGCACCGCGCGCCTCGTCTCCAGCGATCTCGTGCTGTCGTTCACGCGAGACGTCACCGAGCGGCAAGCGACGCAGGCCGCGCTGCGCGCCAGCGACGAGCGGTACCGGGCGTTCCTGGCCCAGAGCAGCGAGGGGATCTGGCGCTGTGAGCTGGACGAGCCGATCCCGGTGGATCTCTCCACGGATGACCAGATCGATCTGATCTACCAGCGCGCCCACCTGGCGGAGTGCAACGACGCCTTCGCCCGGATGTACGGCCTGTCCGCCGCGTCCGACATCGTGGGCGCGCGCCTGTCTGACCTGCTGGTGCGCACTGACCCGTCCAACACCGCCTACCTCCGGGCGTTCATCGAAAGCGGCTACCGGTTGGAGAACGCTGAGTCTCATGAGGTGGACGCGGAAGGGAACCCCAAGATCTTCCTGAACAGCCTGGTCGGCTTTCTGGAAGAAGAGCGGGTCGTGCGGGCGTGGGGCTTGCAGCGCGACGTAACGGAGCAGCGGAGCGCCGAGGAGGAGGTCCGAAGGAGTGAGTCCCGCTTCCGGACCCTGGCCCAGGCGGGCGAGGCGCTTTTCGGCACCCGGGATTCGCAGCAGAGCCTGAATGCGCTCGCCCACCTCTGCGTGGAGCAGATCGCCGATGCCTGCTTCATCGATGTGCTGGGCGATGCCGGCGAGATCCGCCGCGCCGCGTGGGCGCACCGCCGGGCCGAGCTCCGACCGGTATTGGATGAGATCGTAGGGCACGTGCCCACCGCACCCACCAGCCCACACCCGGTGCCGGCCGCCCTGTTCCGTGGGGAGGTGACCCTGACGCCCAGGGTAGACGCGGCCTGGCTGGCCCGAATCGCGAGCAGCGAGAACCACCGCCGGTTGATGGAGCAGATCGGCGCCCGGTCGCTCATCACCGTTCCGATCCGGGCGCAGGGCGTCATCCTGGGCGCCATCACGGTAACGCTCACCTTCGAGAGCGCGCCAAGAACGTTCGGTGTGGCGGACCTGGAGCTGATCCAGGAGATCGCGCGACGAGCCGCGACGGCGTTGGA
>JAJFMS010000640.1 GCA_020696885.1 Armatimonadota bacterium
TTCAACACCATCGGCGTGGACGACGGGATCGCGATGGGCCACGTGGGGATGAAGTACAGCCTCGCCTCCCGGGAGCTGATTGCGGACTGCGTGGAGACGATGCTCCGCGCCCACTGCTTCGACGGCGTGGTCTGCATCCCGAACTGCGACAAGATCGTCCCCGGCATGATGATGGCCGCGGCCCGCGTGAACATCCCCGCCGTCTTCGTCAGCGGCGGCCCGATGAAGGCCGGCAAGAGCAAGACCGGCCAGGCGATCGACCTGGCCACCGTCTTCGAAGCGGTGGGCCAGATCTCCGCCAACAAGATCACCCTGGAGCAGCTCACGGACATCGAGCAGAACGCCTGCCCCACCTGCGGCTCTTGCTCCGGCATGTTCACGGCGAACTCCATGAACTGCCTCTGCGAGGCGCTGGGCCTGGCGCTGCCGGGCAACGGCTCGATCCTCGCCACCGACCCGGGCCGCGACCGTCTCTTCGAGGCCGCCGGCGAGGCGATCATCCACCTGGTGAAGGAGAACATCCGGCCACGGGACATCCTCACCCCGGCCGCCTTCGAGAACGCCTTCGCCCTGGACGTGGCGATGGGCGGCAGCACCAACACCGTGCTCCACACCCTCGCCATCGCCATCGAGGCCGAGACCCCGTTCGACCTGCGCCACCTGAACGAGGTCTCCGCCCGCGTTCCCTACCTGTGCAAAGTGGCGCCGGCCGGGAAGTACCACATGGAAGACGTGGACCGCGCCGGCGGCATCAGCGGCATCCTGAAGACCCTGGCCGGCAAGCCGGGCACGCTCAACCTGGACTGCATCACCGTAACCGGCAAGACCCTGGGCGAGAACATCGCCGCCGGTCAGGTGCACGACACGGACGTGATCCGGCCGCTGGACAACCCGCATTCCCACACCGGCGGCCTGGCGGTGCTGTTCGGCAACCTGGCCCCGAACGGCTCCGTGCTGAAGGCCGGCGCCGTGGCCCCGGAGATGCAGCAGTTCACCGGCCCCGCCGTGATCTTCGAGTCCGAAGAAGCGGCGGCGGAAGGCGTGCTGGCCGGCCTGGTGCAGAGCGGAGACGTGGTGGTCATCCGCTACGAGGGACCGCGCGGCGGGCCGGGCATGCAAGAGATGCTGGCGCCCACCGCCAACATCATGGGCCGCGGCCTCGGGGAGTCGGTGGCCCTGATCACGGACGGCCGCTTCAGCGGCGCCACCCGCGGCGCCTGCATCGGCCACGTCTCGCCGGAAGCGGCAGCGGGCGGCCCGATCGCCCTGGTGGAGCCCGGCGACCTCATCGCGATCGACGTGCCCGGCCGCTCCCTCAACCTGCTCGTCTCGGACGAGGAGCTGGAGCGCCGCCGCGCCGCCTGGAAGCGCCCCGCGCCCAAGATCGACTACGGCTACCTCGCGCGCTACGCCGCCCAGGTGACCAGCGCAGACACCGGCGCCGTCCTGGCAAAACCGGACCTGTAGCCAACGAGCGCCCCCGCCGTCAACGAGAACGGCCTCCCCAATCCGCGAGGCCGTTCTCGTTGCGCACCACCATGCCGAGAGGTGCCCCCGTTCCCTGTAGCGGGCGCGTCGCCACACCGCCGTGTTCTCGCCGTACGCAAACCATCCCGCAAAGCCGCAACAGCCCCAGGACCCGGGTATCCCCGAACACCGAACACCGAACACCGAACACCGAACACCGAACACAAGGGTCCAACCATGAGCCCCGAAAGCCTCTTTAGCCGCCGGACCGATCACGTCTCGATCCGGCTCGCCCTGGAAGACTGGACGAACCTCCCGGAACCGGGCAGCGGCGACTGGAAACTGCTCACCCAGTTACTGGAGGCGATCGTGGGTCGCAGCGGCAGCCGCCTGCGCGACGTGGGGCGCAATGGGCTCGACCTCTACCTGCTCCTCCGGATAGGCCCTTCCATCTCCATCGAGGCCACTGTCGCGGCCCTCAAACAAGAGCTGAACGACTCGTTCTGGCGGCCGCTCCTGGAAGCCGAGCGCTACACGTGGGTAGGCGGATATCACGCCCTCAGCCTTCGCCCAGGCGACACCCTGAAGTCCCAGCCCCTGGAACACCCCAATCGCACCTGGAAGCGTCAGCACGTAGAGCTCTGGATCAAGCGCAGCCTACCGCATCCCTGGCACGAAGCCCCGACCCCGGCAGACGCCGGCATCCGGTTCGTGAGCTGCGTCCGCTGGCCTTCCGCCAACGCAGAGACCCGCCTCGCTCTATTGTACGAAGACGCCGAGCCCGACTCGAAGGAGGCGAGCGCAGCGGGTCAACTGAACACCCGCCTCCGGATCCCGGGCACCGGGCCGTGGTTCGAAAGCGCGGGCTGGGGCTGCAACTGCCCACTCCCGGCGCTGACGTTCGAGATCCCTTCGGCGCTGCTCCTGGACCCTCCAGCCGAGGTCGAGGTCTGGTGGGCCACCAGCGAGCGAACCGTGGTCGCTACCGTGCCGTGCTATCCGTCAGGAACCGCACCGGCGATCCTGATCGGCGAGCAATCTCCCTGAACGGTGCACCTGCTCCCTGTAGCCGGCGCGTCGCCAGACCGCCGGTGTCCTCGCCGTACGTGACCCCTCCCGCAAAGCCGCATTCACTCCCGGAACTGCGCCGGGCTGGCCCGACGTGACACGCACCAAATGACGTGAACGGCTGGCTACCCGGAGAGAAGGTGCCGCTTCAGAAACTCCACCATCCGCTCATGCAGATACGTCCGCGGCGACTCCCCGCGGAAGCCGTGCTTCTGTCGGGGCTGGATCAGCAGCTCATACGGCTTGCGATGCCGGGAGAGCGCTTCCACGAACTGCAGCGTGTTCTGCAGGTGGACGTTGTCATCGTCCGTGCCGTGGGCCAGCAGCAGCGGCGCCTGCAGGTGCTCGGCGGCTTCCAGGGGGGAGGAGGCGTGGTAGCCGTCCGGGTTCTCCTCCGGCGTGCCCATATACCGCTCGGTGTAGATGCTGTCATACAGCTTCCACGCGGTCACCGGGGCGCCGGCCACGCCGCAGCGCCACACCTCCGGCGCGTGCGTCAGCGCGTAGAGCGTGAGGTACCCGCCGTACGACCACCCGGTGATCCCCAACCGCTCCGGGTCCACATACGGCAGCGACTTCAAGTACTCCACGCCCGCCAGCTGATCTCGCAGCTCCACCTCGCCCAGGCGGCGGTCGACCGGTGTCTCGAAGGCGTGCCCGCGTCCCCAGGAGCCGCGGTTGTCCAGCCGCCACACCAGGAACCCGGCCTGCGCCAGGAGCTGCTCCAGCGGGTCGTCGCCGGCCCAGGTGCGGCGGACCGTCTGCGCGTGTGGCCCGCCGTAAACATGGACCACCACCGGATACCGGCGCGAGGGATCAAAGTCCGGCGGAAAGAGCAGGCGACCGTGGAGGGAAGGGGGCGCCGCCGGATCATCCGGAAGCGCAGGGGCGGGGATCTCGATGAACTCGACGCGGGGCCACTCGTAGTCGCGCCAGCCGGGGTCGGGCTCCTGGACCACGGCGTGCGGGGCGCCGTTGTCCCGGATCAGGTGCATGGTGGCCGGCGTGTCGGAGGCCTGCGAGGTAACCAGCGCCCAGCCGCCGCCGCTCCGCACCTCCGCCTGGTGGAAGCCGCCCGGCGCCGTGAGCTGCTCCAGCGCGTTTCCGTCCAGCGAGGCGCGGTAGAGGTGTCGCTCGCGCGGGTCCTCCACGCTCCCGGAGAAGTAGACCCAGCCGTGCGCGATGGTGTGGACCGTCTCCACCTGCCATTCCCCACTGGTCACGGCGTGCAGACACTCGCCTTCCGCGTTGTAC
>JAJFMS010000641.1 GCA_020696885.1 Armatimonadota bacterium
GACCTTCTTCCGGCTGTCCAGCACCGGCGCCGGCACGATGCCCCGCATCGCGTCGCGCAGCAGCGCCTTCGCCGCGCCGTTCCGCACCAGGTGACGGGTGGGCACGGAGTTGGCGTACTCGAACAGCTCCCGGTCCAGGAACGGCGACCGGTTCTCGATGGAGTAATACATCGCGTTCAGGTCGTCTTCGTGGAGAATCACCGGCACGGCCTCGTGGAACAGTTCGTTCAGCATCCGGTTCCGCAGGAGGTCGTCCGTGTAGTGCTCCTCGTGGAACGGCTCGAACCACTCGTTCTTCAGGAACTGCGAGAACCCTTCCGCGCCCAGGAAGATGTGATCCCGGAACGAGGGGTCCTTGACGAACCGGTCCGGATCCTGGAGGAACGGGTTCCGCACGATCGGCGCGATGTGCTCCTTCCAGGCGGCCAGGGAGGCGGCATGGTGGGCCGGGTCGCCGTGGACTTCCTTTAGATAGAAAAGGTGATGGTCGTAGTAGCCGCTGAATAGCTCGTCCGCCGCGCTGCCGCTCACCGAGATCTTGTAGCCATGCTCCTTGATGCTCTGCATCAGGAGCCAGTGCGCGTAGTAGGTGATGGTATAGACCGGCGCGTCGTGCTGCTTCACCAGCCCGCGCAGCCGCGGCAGGAACTGCGTGGTATCTACCGGGATAGACGTGTGCCGGATGCCCAGCTCCGCCACGGCGGCGTCCACGATGTCCTGCTCCTCGTACCGCGAGTCCGTGTTCGCGATGGTAAAGCCGTGGACATCGTAGCCGAAGACGTTCTTGGCGATGCTGATGAGCGCGTTCGAGTCGACGCCGCCGCTCATGCAGAAGGCGAGATCCACGTCCGCTCGCAGCCGCAGCTCCACGGAGCGGATCAGCCGCTCGCGCACCCCGGCCACCGCCTCGTCGTAGCCGATCCGGTCGTCGACCTGCGGCTTCGGGGTCCAGTAGCGGTCCACGCGCTGGTCGCCGTCTCGCTGGATGCGCAGCGTGGAAGCGATCGGCAGCTCTTCGAGACCCTCGAAGAAGGTGTGGGCGCCCTTGTAGATCGCCTTGTAGCCGTTGACCAGGTACCGGTAGAGGTGGTCGTAGTTGATCGGCAGCCGCCGGCCCAGGAGGGCGGCGATGAACTTCACCTCAGAGCCGAAGTAGAGCCCGGTCTCGTCCCGGTAGAGGTAGAGCGGCTTCTCGCCGAAGCGGTCACGGCAGAGGGTGAGGGAGCCGTCCGCCTCGTCATAGACCGCGAATGCCCACATCCCCTCGCAGCGGTCCAACACGCCCCAGCCGTGCTCATCGATCGCGGCCGCCAGTACTTCCGTGTCCGAGGTGGTGTGGAACCGGTGCCCTCGCGCCTCCAGCTCCTGCTTCACCTCGACGTAGTTGTACAGCTCGCCGTTATAGACGATGTTCTGCTTGCCCACGGTGAACGGCTGGTCCGACCGCGGATCCAGGTCGATGATGCTCAGCCGGCTGTGCAGCAGGTAGGCGTTGCGGCCCGCGTCATTGATCCACCGGCGGTAGTCCTGGCGGTCCGGCCCCCGGCGGTTCATGATGCCCAGGCAATTCTGCACCCGCTCCGGCGGGATCTCACTCGTTCCGAAATAACCGGCTATACCACACATAGCAGCACCCGTCGTTAGGCCGGCTTGAGGCACGGCGCGGATTGTTTAGCGAAGCGGGGTAATGGAGTCGTGGGGGGGGGGGGGGGCGCGATCTCCAATACTCCACCACTCCACGACTCCATTACTCCGCCGAAGGCTTACACCACCATCACTCGCTTCAGGTGGAACAAATCGTCGCCGACGCGGTTGACGCCGTGCTCAGCCGAGGGAGAACAAACGATGCCACGCTCCTTCAGCAGGCGGATCACCTCGTCGGAATAGCAGAAGCTGAGCCCCTCGGGATAGGAGTAGTGCGTCAGCGGCCCGGCTACGTGCGGCCGCACCAGGTCCAGGCTGAGGTCGACCTCTCGCACCAGTTCTTCCGGCTCCAGGTACGCCATGATCCGGTGCGTGTGACTGTGACCGCCGATCGTGAAGAGCGGGTCCTCACTCAGGGCGCGTACCTGTTCCCAGCTCATCTTCTGATCCAGGTCCGAGTCCGGCTCGAACCCGGCGCCGATCTGCCGCGCGACTTCCGCGGCGAAGGCATACGGGTCGATGGAGCGGTCTCCCTTCACTACCTGGCGCACCCGGTTCAGCAGTGCGATCTTCTCCTCCACCGTTACGAACTGCCCGGTGAGGCCCGCGTACGGCAGCGTGAGGGACACCACCGGCGTCCGCTCGACGGCGTACTCGATCAGGTCGATCCAGGAAGCGCCGTTCTCGTCGATGAAGCCGCTGGTCACGTAGAACATTCCCGGTATCTCCAGCGCCCGCATCGCCGGCGCCGCCACCGAGTAGTTGTTCTCAAAGCCATCGTCGAAGGTGATCGAGAACGCGCCAGGCGGCAGCGGCCGGCCGGTCTGCGTCGCCTCGACGATCTCCGGCATGGAGACGGCGGTCCCGCGGGCCTTCAGGCTCTCCAGGATCTCGGTGAACCGCTCCAGCGAGATGTGCTTCCGCGTGTAGTTCCGGACCGGATGCTTATAGCTCGGCACCACGCCGTGGAACAGGAAGATCGCGTACGTGTCGTCGGCGAGGAACTGCGAGTAGTCTGTCATACGCTTGCGGTGAACCGTTGGAACTTGCGCACGCACACGCCTTTGAGCACGGCCGGCATGGCGGAGTAGTAGCGGCCAAGGGCGACCTGCCGCCGCGAAGCCACGCGCCCGCGCTCCGACAGCGAGGTCAGCGCCCCGGTACAGAGGTCCACACACGTCTCCGTGTTCACGGACCGCA
The DNA here is from genome assembly GCA_020696885.1 of Armatimonadota bacterium. The sequence continues at coordinate 2,845 of JAJFMS010000641.1, forward strand.
ACTCGTGCAGCTCTGCGCCCGGCCGGAACCGGAGCTGGCCCTGGGCGATGAGGTCGCCGGTGTCCAGCTCGTGGTCCATGTGGTGCAGCGTGGTGACCAGGTTGTCGAAGTCGTTATGGTACACGGCCCAGAGATGCGTGTCGAGCCCGCGGTACTGCTCCGGGTTACCGCCGTGCAGGTTGAGCATCGCTGCCGCGGGCACCGAGATCACCGGCGGGTGCAGCTTCCCGGACCCGAACACGATCACCACGTCCGGAGCGAGGGCTCGCAGGGCCTCCACCGCATCGGCATCGTTGAAGGAGTGGAACGGGGAGGTCGGCGCGAGATCCCCGTAGGTCACGCTGCAGTCCCGGAGGAGCACCTCGCGCTCATACTCGTCGCGGAGCTGCTCGAATGGGTGGGAGGTCTCGAACGGGAACTTGAGCGACCGCATCTCCAGGAAGATCCCGGAAAGCGGGAACCGCTCCGCCACCTTCCAGGCCCAGTAGAGGTGGTGGGTGGTATCCGTGGTGAGGAGTACGGTGCGCATTACTGGTAAGCCGGTTCACGCCTCGCCCCGGGCTAAAGCCGCGGGGCTACACATAGCAAAGCCCGCTGAAGCAGGCTACGTTCGATCACTCGTAGGGGCACTCGCCGTGGTTGCCCTGTCTTCAAACCTCATCCAGGCGCCTCGCACAGCCGTAACCGCAGCCGGTGGTCTGCTGTGAGAAGCGCCGCAACCGTCGTCAAGCCAGGGCAAGTAGGTCCGCTGCCCCTACGGGGGATCGACCTGGGCGATTCCGGCGCGCCCTACGCCACGTCCTCCGCCGCCAACCGCTCGCCAAATCCCACCGCGCGCTGCAGGGTCTTCCCCACCAGCAACTCTTCCTGGCCCGGCACCAGGCCGCCAGCGGGGCGGATCCAGGTAAGGTCCTCGAACCGGAGCACGTGACCGGCCTCGAAGTCCCCGCCTGCTACGATCGACCGGCGGATCGCACTCGCCACGGGTGCTTCACCTGCCTGGATCTCCTTGGCGTCGGCCCCGAGCATCGCACTCGTCTGCTTGATCTTCTCGACCAGGAGCTTCATCTCCGCCGGGTCGGAGGAGAGCTGGTGGTCGCGGAAGTCCGAGTAGTTCTTGTCCAGCGTGAAGTGCTTCTCCACGATCCGCGCTCCCAGCGCCACCGCCAGGCAGGCCGCGTCCGTGCCGATGGTGTGGTCCGAGTAGCCGACCGTGCAGCCGGTCTCGCGGGCCAGCACCGGGATGGCGCGCAGGCTCGCCTGCTCCGGGGACACCGGGTAGGCGCTCACACAGTGCAGGATCACCAGCGGGGCGCTGACTCCGTGGCGCGCCTCGGCGGCGCGGACGTAGTCGATCAGCGCATTGACCTTCGCCAGGTCGCTCACGCCGGTGGAGACGATGAGCGGCTTGCCAGCGGCCACGCACCGGTCGATCAGCGGGTAGAAGTCGTTGTCGCCGGATGCCACCTTCAGCGCGTCCACGATACCGCCCAGGAAGTCCGCGCTGCCCAGGTCGAACGGCGTGGAGATGAACAGCACCCCCAGCGAGCGCGCCAGGTCCGCCAGCTCCGCGAACTGCTCGTAGGTGAGCTGGAAGCCCTGCAGCCGAGCAAAACGGGCCCCGTCGGACTGGCTCACGTAGTGCTCCGCGCGGAACGTTTGGAATTTCACCGCCCCCACGCCGGCCGCCGCGGCCTGGCGCACCAGCTCCTGGGCCACTTCAAAGCTGCCTTCGTGGTTGTTGCCGATCTCGGCAATGACCAGTACTTCCTGGTCCAGATCGATGTTTCCGATGTTCATTCCGCTGCCTGTTCTTCAAACCGGTGGGCGTGCAGCACATAGGAGCTATCCGTGAACCGGAAGCCGCACTGCTCGTAAAGTCGTACGGAGGGGATGTTGGCGACCTGCGTGCCGACGCGGAGGCGATCAAAGCGTCCCGCCGCGCTGGCGATGAAGTCGTTCACCAACGCCCGGCCGACGCCGTGCCCCTGGTGCGCTTTCGCCACGCCGATCAGGTCGATGACACGGATCCGCTCACCCTTCGCTTCCACCGCGAGAGAAGCGAGGAAGCCGGCGGGCTCGCCATTGCGCACCGCCACGGCCAAACGCTCGCCGCGGTGGCCGAGCGCATAGTTGCGCACCCACTCGCGCTTCACGGCATCCCCGGCCGCGTGCGGCATCTGGGGGTCCAGGTGGAAGCGGTCGTAGATGAACGCGCTGGCCGCGATCTCCAGCACGGCGTCCTGGTCCGGCTCCTGGAAGTCCCGCACCAGGACGTCCTGTGGGGCCTCCAGCGCCGCAGGGGCGCGCTCGAACACCACGTTCACATCCACCACGTGGAACCCGAGCGCCGTCAGAGCCAGGATCGAGCCAACGCTGCGGCTGGGGACCTTGGCAAAGTAGAAACCGCGAGCCTCGCACCGCTCCGGAGAGCCCGGAGCGGTGCGATCGTTATTCTCTGCCGCTGGTAGCACCGAGACCCGGAACGCGGGGCGCCCGAGGACGCCCGCGAGCCACGAGTCCGGATCTACCCGCAGGCGATCAGACAAGGCTGCTCACCAGCGATCCCTTGCGGATCACGTCGTCGTACCAGTTGAGGTCCTTGTACCACTCCACGTAGCGCGGGAAGCCGACC
>JAJFMS010000012.1 GCA_020696885.1 Armatimonadota bacterium
GCGCGGCCAGGGCTATTGGGAGTACCGTCCGGTCACCCCCGAGTTCGCCGCCGCATTCGCCGCCGACGATTACGGCGCGGGGTTGATCCGTTTCGCGAATGGCGCGGCGATTCAGGTGGAGAGCTTCTGGGCCTCGCATCAGCCGGACGAGCTCCAGATCGAGCTGTTCGGCACGGATGGGGGCGCGCGGCTGAACCCAATGACACTCTACCACACGGTGGCGGGTCGGCCCGCGGACACCACACTGGCGCCTCCGGAGCGCGAGGGCTTTGACGGAATCGCGGAGCATTTCCTCGACTGCGTGCTGGATGGGGTAACCTGTGAAGCGCCGCTGGCGCACGGGCTAACCGTGCAGCGGATGCTGGAAGGGGTCCTGGCGAGTGCCGAGACCGGGAGGAACGTGCCATTAGCCGAGCTATGATCCGGGACCGACTTCCCTGCCTTTATCTCCTCTTCATTGCCCTTGCCCTCGGGTGCGTCACGGGGGCACGCGCCGTATACGCCGCGCCCATGGCGTCGGCCGACCCGGTTTACCACGCGGTGCAGCTCGACGAGCACGGCGCCCTGGCTCCGGAGGCGCTGGCCGGGGTGGTGGCCGCCATCCGGCAGGCAGCGGCGTCACCGCGCGCGCAGATCGTGGTGGTGGCGCACGGCTACAACACCAGCCAGACCCTGGGGAAGCGGCAGTATCGGCAGGTCGCGCGGGAGCTTCGCACTGAGGCGCGAGCTGCCGGATGGGAGCCGATCGTGATTGGGGTCCACTGGCCGTCACATCCCGGCTCGTATGCGCACTGGCTTCCCCGGATGCTCGGCTACCGGTTCATCTCCGGCACCGGATTCCCGAACGCACTGAGCAACCCCTACCTGGATAAGGTCCGGATGGCTCAGCGCTGCGGGCGGAGTGGTTTTCGATCCCTCTTGCTCCGGCTGCAGGAAGCGTACCCGAAGGTGCCGGTCAACGTGTTGGCGCACAGCCTGGGGTGCGAGCTCACGGTCCGCGCCCTGGTTCCGGAGTCCCTGAAGGCCGCCGACGGAGAACCCCCGATCGAGCGGCCGGAGATCCGCTTACACCTGGGCATGGTGGCGCTGGCCGGGGCGGACATCGACCAGAACGCGTTCGCGCCACAGGAGGACAGCAGCGTGGCCGCGGCCCTGGATCAGGCGCGGTTGTGGTGGATCACCGTCCCGCGGCACAACTCCGCCGATGCCGCGCTGGAATTACGCCGCACCGCCGGCCGACGGGACGCCATGGGGAACGTGGGACTGGAGCTGGTCCCGGAGCAGCTGGAGCGCCTCGTGCGGCGCCGGGCGCTGGTGATCGACTCCCGGCGCGTGCCGATCACCCACGACCTCCTCGCCTACTACACGGAAGCGAGGACGAAGTCCCTGGTGGAAGCCCTGAATTACCTGGTCGATCCCAAGCCCGGGAAGGGCGGCACCCTGGAGCTCCTCGATCAGGTGCTGCTGGCGGACCCGCAGCGGCTTCCGGATCTGGCAAGCATTCCTGACGCCAGCGTGCGCTTATACGCGCGCTGGCGTCAGGATCCCGCTCGCAGCCGCTTCGGCTACATCACGGTGTTGCCACGGTCGGTCGCCATCCCGGCAGCTCCGTAGCAACCGCTGCGGAGCTGCCGGAATAGACCTACTGCGTTGCAGGGGCCGGCATACCCACCGCATCGCGCGGGCCGGCTGGGATGTGGTTGAGCGGGTTCTTCTCCCCCGGCATCGTGGCGTTGGCCGCCGAGGCTCCCCCCACCTGGACCGTCAGCATCTCCGGCTTCCGGGTGAGGCTCCAGACGTTGAGGCCAAGCGAGCCGACCAGGAGGATCATCACCAGCATGGCTGCCGGTCCCTCGAGCTTGAAGCTATCCAAGATCCGCCTCCTTTCTTCGTTTAGCGGTAGCGGTTACAGCTTGTTGGTGATCCGCCAGAGTGGGTGGCCGTTGTTAGCGGTCCAGGTATAGGTGGAACCGGTTAGCGGCTCGCGGAGGGCGGATGCCTTCATGGCCTTGACATGACCGTCCCAGAACGCGACGTTCTGCGTGGCGCTGTGGCGCGGGTTAGTGGTGGTCGCGTTGTTACCGAAGGCGTTTCCCCACCAGGCCAGGTAGTAATGGTTGGTCACTACCGGATAGCCATCCACCACCGTCGCTGCGGCTGCGCCGCTATCGGTGGCCAGGACCGTGTCCGCCGGCTTCTCCATCGTGGCGACGGCAATGCTGAGGCCCCAGTAGTTACCGCTGTAGCCGCCGAACGGGTGGTACCAGGCGCCCGAGGCGCAGGTGGCGGGCGTCGGATACTTGTAGTTCGAGCTCGGGCAGGTGAGGATGCCGATGTTCTTGGTGTAGGGGAAGAGCAGGTGCTGCCAGAGCAGCCAGGTGGTTGTGGGGCAGTTCGGGGAGCCGGGGATGATGGCGCCAGGTACGGTGGGCGCAACGTAGACGTTCATCTCGTCATAGTCCTGGGCATACATCATGGCGCCCAGGGCCAACTGCTTCAGGTTGCTCTGACACTGTGTCTTCCGGGCTGCTTCCCGGGCTTGAGCGAAGACGGGGAAGAGGATCGCCGCAAGGATGGCGATGATCGCGATGACTACCAGCAACTCGATTAACGTGAAGGCCCTTCTTCTCTGATGCATCATGTCCTCCATGAGGCCGAGGCAAGTCGAATGAACACCGTCGTCGGGTTAGACACGTTATTCAACCCCCCGTATACGCCTTCCTGCCAAATTCTTGCGGAGACGCAATGAATTTGCCTTAAGCAAGGAAGCGTTCAGTCAAGGGGCCTTCGTTGCGACGCCGGAAGACCGCGTGCTATAATCGCGATTGAGCCCATGCCCTCGATCACCCACCTGGCGGGACCCCGATGCCAGGCAGGAGAGGCCCGCCCCCCCCGGTTTTCCGGCACACCCTCGCCGTTTCCGGGGCTCGTAATAGGGAGAGATGATGCGTCGACGACCGATCCACCGGATGATGGCGATCGCAGCCGCAGCGCTCGGGATGAGCCTGGCTGCTGCCTGGAGCGCGGGAGCGCAGGCGGCGCCGGAAGCGCCGGCCGCGCAAGAGGCGCCGGCCGCCGGAGCCACGGGCCGCGTGAAGGTGGAGGCGCCGGATTTCCCCGGCGGGCTGAAGTGGCTGAACTCCCCGCCGCTGAAGCTGGAAGCGCTGCGTGGCAAGGTGGTCCTCGTGGATTTCTGGGAGTACACGTGCGTGAACTGCATCCGCACGTTCCCTTACCTCAAGGCCTGGCACGAGAAGTACAAGGACAAGGGGCTGGTGATCATCGGGATCCACACCCCGGAGTTCCACTTCGCCAAGGAAGAGCCGAACGTGGCCAAGTCCGCCAAGCAGTTCGGCCTCACCTGGCCACTGATCGTGGATAGTGACTACGTGATGTGGCGCACCTACGGCAACCAGTACTGGCCCGCCAAGTACCTGATCGATCAGTCCGGCTTCGTCCGGGACTACCACTTCGGCGAGGGCGGCTATGCGGCCACCGAGACGCTGATCCAGGCGCTGCTCAAGGAAGCCAACCCCAAGGTGGAGCTACCCGCAATCACGCCGGCCTTGCGCGGCTCGGATGGGCCAGGCGCCGTCTGCTACCCGGTGACGCCGGAGCTTTATCTGGGGTCGGAGCGCGGCGGGCACAACGGTACCCTGGCCAACCGCGAAGGCTATAAGCTGGGCAAGGTGGTTTCGTACAAAGATCCCGGCAAGTGGGAAGACGGGATGATCTACGCTCACGGGCCGTGGAAGAACACGAACGAGGCCCTGATCAGCAGCCGCAGCGGCGCCAAGCCCCAGGATTACATCGGCCTCAAGTACCACGCGCTGGAAGTGAACGCCGTGATCCGGCCGGAGAACGGGAAGCCGGTGAAGGTGTGGATCTCCCACGACGGTAAGCCGGTGGCGAAGAAGGACAAGGGCGACGACTTGCGCTTCGACGAGCAGGGCCGCAGCTACTTGCTGGTAGACCAGCCTCGAATGTACAACATCATCAAGAACGCCGAGTTCGGGCAGCGCACCCTGAAGCTGGCGACCGGCGACGCGGGCATGGGGCTTTATGCCTTTACCTTTGTGTCTTGTGAGGTCTCAAAGCGCGCGGAGAAGTAAGGCACCGATTTCACCGCAGAGGCGCAGAGAACGCAGAGGACTGCAGAGAGAATTGAGAAGGGGAGGGCGTGGGACAGACGGTTCCACGCCCTCGTTTTTTCAGGCGGCCGGGAAGGGGCGCGCGTGTACGAGTACTGGCTGGATCTCGGGTCGGGGATCGATGCTGAGCACTGGTGCGCGGCGCCTGCTCCGCCCGGAGTGCGGCTGGTGGCCCTCGATCCGCTGATGACCTCGGGAATGGTGGACTCCGACCGCCTGGGCCCGCTGCCGCCGTACGTCTTCCGTGTGGGAGCGGAGATCCGGCCGGACCATTCCGTGGAGGCGGGCAAGCAGTGCTCGTACTTGCCGTTCCGCGACGCGGTGTTCACGCACGTCCACTGCGGCTTCGTGCTGCATCTCTACCTGGAGACGCTGGAGCTCCTGGCGGAGGAGGTGTTCCGGGTTCTCAAGCCGGGCGGCTCCCTGGACGTCCTGTTGCCGCACTTCGGTGATTTCCACAGCGAGCGGAACCTGCAGCACACCAGCGACGTGCTGGAAGCCCGCTTCGGCTACGCGACCACCTCGCGCTTCGCCGGGCCCTTCACCACCTTCTGGGCAGACCTTTACCGCGACCGCACGTACGTCTTACGGTGCCGGCGGCCGGCTTAACCGCAAAGGCGCGAAGAACGCGAAGGGCCGCAGAGGGGAGGGTGCGGGCAGCCGGGAGAGCGTGGAATGCAGGAGTAATGGAAGCGCGACTCCAACTCGGGACTGATGTTTGACTTTCCCAACCGAACGGGGCGCCACGACCGGCTGCGGGTAGCTGCTTTCCGCAAAGTGGACGAGGCGGTAGAAGCCCTCGGCCTGCCATTGAGCCGGTCGCGCAAACTGGGTGCGATCTGCAACGCGATCGAGATTCAGATCGAGGACGGTGGTGACCATCCGGAGGTCAACTCGCTCCTCCTGGTGGCGCTGCGTCGAGGGCTGGAACACCAGGTTGGCGAAGCCCAGGCGGCCCCAGTGCTCCGCGCGATCGACACCTTCGAGGGCTATGAGCATGAGCGCCTGGAGAAGCTCCGCCGCGGAGAACCGCTACCGCGCGCCCCACTGGATATACTGGACGACCTGACTGCGGCCGGAACGGTGCTGCTGGAGCAGGGGCACACGGCGGATGGATGCGCTCGCCTTGAATCGGCATGGGAGCTGGTGAAGCAGCACTGCGGACCTGAGATCCGAACGACCCTCGGGTTCTACACCGCCCACGGCCCCGCAGACTTTGTCATCAACTGGTTCGGCGAGTGGCTGTTGGGCATGGAATGCCTGCGATTGGAGCGGTTGAGCTCTGCAGCAATGGTGCGGGAGCGCCAGGCGGTCAGAGAGTTTTACGCCTGCTTCCCGGATGAGCCGGCTGACCTCTGGGCCTGGGAGGACAATCAACCGGAGCCACCGCTGCTCGGTATGCCGCCCTTGGGGGTGCCGCCCGCTGCGAGCGGCGCCGCACGCAAACCCGGCCGGAACGATCCGTGCTGGTGTAGGAGCGGCCGGAAATACAAAGTGTGCCATCTCCGGGCGGACCGGGGATAGCGGCTACCGTTCACCGCTTTCGTTTCGCGGCGGAGCCGCTCGTACCTACCAGCCGCGGGTAGGTCGCGCGTGGTGCTGCCGGAACCACGGCTTCCACCGTGAGGGTGTGTTCGATCCAATCCCCGAAGTCGTACACATAGTCCCAGGCGACTCCCGGCTCCAGATCCAACTCCGCCAGCGTGTAGTCTTCGCCTTCCTCGATCCCTCCGAACGGGTTGATTGTGGCGAGCCATTCGGGTCTCCTGCCGCCGCCGGTCTGCACTCGGAACCCGCTCATATGATCCGAAGTGTCGTGCCCGAATGCTCGCCGTAGGAGTCCATCCAAGTGGAACAGGGTGTTGTCCCCTTTCAGTTCGAGAACCCGCTGGAGGGACCGCCGGTGTGCCAGCGACGCACGCAGCCGGTAGACCTGCTCGCGCTGACGCGCCGCCCGCGCTTCGGCTTCCGCCGCTTCATCCGGTGACGGCGCTGCATCAAGGCTCACTACCTCGTACCCCACAGCCGCGAGCCAGGGGCGGAGCTCGTCCAGCGGGTCGACACCGAACCAGCGGCGCCGCAGTGCTTCGTCAGCTGCCGGGCCACGGATCTCACCGCCTGCATCCGCACTCTCCTCGTCGGCAAGCAAGCTCTCTACCAGCGGTGAGAAGTCCGAACTCTGCTGGCGGACCCACTCCCACCTTGTCGCGAGGGCGAACTTGCCGTCCTCTGCAGGCGTAAAGCGCTGATCGCTCAGCAGGATCACCTCGAGCGGGTCGGGCGGCAGCGGATGGTCGTAGAATCCTCTCGCCAGCAGCCAGCCCGCCAGGTTCTGGGCGAAGAGAGGGTGGCCCCGAACCTCATCTCGCAGGATGTGCGCCGCGATATCTGCCAACTCCCGGTTCCGCACCGCCACGGCCTCTCCATCCCGCTCACCTAACCGCTCCAGCGCGAGGGAGCAGACGGATCGCTCACCGTCCGTGACCCGGACGAGCAGCGAGTCGCCCACCACTGCTCGCTGGGAGCGGAGCCAATCCTGGAACTCTGGTCCTCCGGTCACCAGGGGAAACCCGCCGAACATCCCGAAGCGGTTACGGAGTATCTCCTGGACCGTGAAGCGGCCCTGGGTAGGACCCGCGGCCGAGCCTGCGGGGGGAGGAGGTAGGTCCCAGGTAGCGGTGGCCCCGATCTGTACGCGGCCCCAGTCAATCCGCCGGAACCAGAGCGCGAAGCCGAGTTCAGCGGTGAAGAAGAACAGCCCGTCTCCCGCTTCGCCTCCGATCAGCGGCAGGCGGAACGTGGAGCCGGTGATCCGGTGCGGGAGGTACACATACCGGCCCCGGTCGGCGTGCCCCACTTCCGGGGAAGCGAGGATGCCTCGCAGCTTCTGCCGCGGGTTCCTGAACTCCTGAAGTGACTCGGCCGGGATCTGCCGCAAGATCTCATCGGCGGTGAGTGGAGCCACAGCTCCCCTCAGGATCCGGATCACGAGAGTGTCCAGGGATGCCGGCGCTCTCATCTCTGCCTCCGAAATCGTCGACGGGTGCGGGGGGACTTAGCCACAGAAAAACGCGGATGAAGCGGCCGCCGCGCACCGACAACAGCGGTTCGGGCTGGCCCAACCGTCCGCGCGCACGAGGCACGCCGCTGCCGGCTTCCCGCTTTGGAGGAGCCGGCAGTAGCGCGTCATGCAACCGTGTGCCGAGCGAGCAGCTAGTCATCACATGACGCAGACGGACACGAAAAGGCTGGAGCGCGTCAACCCTGCGCTTTCCGCATCTGCGTGTATCTGCGTTCCTCTGTGGTTAAGTGGCTGCTCTCTGCGGTTGGTTCAGCCCGTCAATCCACCGAGCGCACGTCCGTCCAGGCGCCGTCTTTCTGGCTGCTGGCGACGGCCGCTTCGATGAACGCCATTCCGGCCGCGCCGTCCGCCACGTCCGGGTGCGCGTACGGCTCCGGCACGTTCTCTCCGCGGGAGCGGCGGATCTGGAACTGGATCGTCTTGTGGAGGTTGGCGAGCGCTTCGTGGAAGCCTTCCGGGTGGCCGCTCGGCACGCGCAGGTACGGCTTGATACTGGCCGGGAAGTAGCCGTATTCCGCGCCGAGGCGATACACGGAGACCGGCTCGCCGCCCTTGAAGACCTTCAGGGACATGTGGTCCAACATCGACCACTCCACGGTACCCGTTTCGCCGATGACGCGGAAACCGTTGTCGTTCTGCGCGCCGATCGTCACCTGGGAGGCCGTGATCGTGGCGATTCCGCCGTTATTGAGCCGGGCGAAGACACTGAAGTCGTCGTCCAGGCGGCGACCCTTTACAAAGGTGGGGAGCCGTCCCTGCACCTGCACTGCCGTAAGGCCGGCAACGAAGCGCACGAACTCGTAGGCGTGGGTGCCGATGTCGCCGCCGCAACCGGAAGCGCCCGACTTGCTGGGGTCCACGCGCCACGCAGCCTGCTGCACGCCGGCATCCTCGGTGCGCCCAGCTAGCCAGCCCTGCGGATACCAGGCTTCCACCTTGCGGATCTCACCGATTGCGCCGCTGCGGACCAGCTCGCGAGCAAGCATCACCATCGGGAACGCCGTGTAGGTGTAGGCCACGATGAACGGGAGCTGCTTCTCGCGGGCCAGGCTCAAGAGCTCCAGCGATTCGTCCAGGGTGATCGTCAGCGGCTTCTCGCAGAGCACCGGGATCCCGGCTTCCAGCGAGGCCTTGGCAATCGGGTAGTGGCTGTCGTTCGGCGTGACGATGGTGAGGTAGTCGATCCGCTCGCCCTCGGGCAGGGCGGCCTCTTCCCGGAGCATCGTCTGGTAGTCGGGGTAGCCCCGGGTGAAATGCAGTTCCCTGGCCGAATCGATCGAGCCCTGGGCGGAAGAGCGGAGTGCGCCGGCCGTGAGCTCGGCCGTGTTATCCATGAGGATCGCGGTGCGGTGGGGACCCCCGAAGAAGTTGGCGGGGCCGCCGCCGCCCGCCATCCCCACACGCAGCTTCCGGTGGTGAGACATCGTTATCTATTCCTCTCAATCAGCGAGTGTGAATTTGTCCGGGTGACTGCCTGCAGGCCATTGCCGCGACACCCCTCTCACCACTTACGGCGAGGACGCGGCGGAGTCCTGCGGCAGCGCAAGATTGGCGCCCACGGGCCGCGGTGGCGCCTCCACACGACGGCGAGAGCGGGCCGGGGCCGAAGGCGATGCGAGCTACCTGCGCCGTAAGGTGATCGTGTCAGCTCGCTGCTTCGGACCCTTCTTCCCGAACTCACGCAGCGTCAGGGTCTTCCCGTCAGCATCGAGGCGGTACTGGTATCTGGCCACGTACGAGCCTTCCGCTCTTTGGAAGCAGAGCTTACCGTCCTTCAGCGACCAACGGCCGCTCTCGGCGCCGAATTGCCCGTCGAAGGCGTCCGACTCTACCTGATTGATGCCCACGGACAGGCCGGTCGCGCTGGTCCACGTGCCCCCGAGGCGCTGCATGTCCGCCCGATTCTGGACCGACTCCGCCGCGCGGCGCAGATACTCCTGCCCCTCAGCCTGCCGGGTAGTGAGGCGTTGAAGTTCCTGGCGATGCCGTTCTGAGGCAGCCAAAATTCTTGAGACGTCCGCATCCCTGAAGCGGTGCATTCCGTCCGCCAGTTGCTGATCCCTTATCTGGAGGGCGAGCGCCAGCGTCCTCTGCCGGTCCTCCACCTGGGGGTCATTACTTCCGCGGTCGTCCCCCGGAAGCGCGGGCTGGCGAGCAGCCGGCAGCGCCACATCGCGCGAAAAGGCGACGCGTAAGGTGGGCGGGCGGACCCCCGCGGACTTACAGGCTCGCATGAGCCGTGCTTCGCTCACGGGGGAGAAGTACCCCACGGCTATCTGGTAGTGCGGTCCTGTGGAATTCTCCCGGAAGATCCGGGCCTGGTATCCCGGAAGCGCCGCCAGAGTCTTTCGGACGCGCTGCTTCGACCGGGGTGGGAGGTTGGAGCCTTCGAGCACAAAGAGCAGGAGCCGTGGTCTCGCCCTGAAACCACGGTTCGCCTTCTCCCCCGTTGCCGCCCGGGCAGGCACCGGCTCGGCCGGGAGACAGGATCCGCTCGCCAGGCATGCAATCAGTAAACCGATCGTCGTCCAGGAACTCAAGAGAGTGGTGGGGAGTTTAGAGCACATTCGGCACCATCCAGCGGCTTACAATGGACCTGACAGGAGTAAGTTCGGGGTCACCGGTGCGCTTTTCGCGGGAGGTGGCGGTTGCATGCTGTCGTTACTGCTGCCCCAAACCCGCTGGTCACGCCGAACCCTGCCCAGCCTCTTCGGCCATGGCCGTGAACTCCTGTTCCGTGAGGATGGTGATGCCGAGCTGGCGAGCCTTTTCGAGTTTGCTCCCGGCCTTGGCACCGGCTACCACAAAGGACGTGCTCTTGCTGACACTGCTGGTAGCCGCGCCGCCAAGCTCGCGCACCTGGGCTTCGGCGTCGCTGCGCTGCAGGGTCTCCAGGGTGCCGGTGAAGACGAAGCTCTTACCCGCGAACGCCTGCGAGCGGGCCTGCGGCGCGGCTTCCTCGGCCGGCAGCACGCCCGCCGCGCGCAGCTTGGCGAGCACGGCCGCTGTCTCGTCCTGGCGGAAGAAGCGGTGGACGCTTTCCGCGATCTGCGGGCCGACGCCCTGCACGCCGTTCAGCTCCTCCAGGCTCGCCTCCGCCAACCGCTCGACGGTGCGGAAGCACTCCGCGAGCAGCCGCGCCACCGTCTCTCCCACGTGGCGGATTCCGAACGCGAAGATCAGGCGGGGGAGTGGGCGCCCTTTGCTCGCGGCGATGCCGTTCACCAGGTTCTGAGCGCTCTTTTCGGCCATCCGCTCCAGTTCGGCCAGCTGCTCCTTTTCGAGCGTGTAGAGATCGGCGGGGTCCTGCACCAGCCCGCGGGAGAGCAACTGCTCGATGATGGCGGGACCGAGCCCCTCGATGTCCATCGCGTCGCGTCCGGCCCAGTGCTGGATGCTGCGTTGGAGCTGCGCCGGGCACGCGATGCCCACGCAGCGCGCCACCGCCTCCCCTTCGCCGCGCTCCACGTCCGCGCCGCAAACCGGGCAGGAGGTGGGGAACTGGTATTCGACTTCGGTCCCATTCCTCGCTTCGGTGACGACCTCCACGACCTCCGGGATCACCTCGCCGGCCCGCTGGATGACGACCGTGTCCCCGATGCGGATGTCCTTGCGGCGGATCTCGTCCTCGTTGTGCAGCGTCGCCCGCACCACGACCACCCCGGCGATCTCCACCGGCTCCATAATTGCCACCGGGGTGAGCGCCCCGGTGCGCCCGACCTGGATCCGGATCTCGCGGATCACGGTGCGTGCCTGCTCCGCGGGGTACTTGTAGGCGATGGCCCACCGGGGGCTGCGGGAGACCGCGCCCAGCTCCTGTTGCAGTGAAAGCGAGTTCACCTTCACCACCACGCCGTCCGTGTCGTAGTTCAGCTCGTGACGACGCTCCCGCCACAGCTCGGCAAACTCCACCACCTCTTCCAGGTTCGCGCAGAGCTTGCTATGCGGGTTCGTGACGAAGCCCCAGGCCCGCAGCTTTCCCAGCAGCTCCCACTGGCTTTCGGGCGCCGGGCCGGCCAGATAACCCAGAGCGTACGCGAAATACTGGAGGCGGCGTTTCGCCGTGATGGCGGAGTCGAGCTGCCGGAGCGAGCCGGCAGCAGAGTTGCGCGGGTTGGCATAAACCGGCTCGCCGCGCTCTTCCCGATCCGCGTTGATCCGCCGGAATTCGTCGTGCGAGAGGAACACCTCCCCACGCACCTCTACCTCCCCTTCCGGCGCCGCGTCCTGGAGCCACAGCGGCAGCCCGCGCACCGTGCGCAGGTTCGGGCTCACGTCTTCCCCGGCGGCGCCGTCCCCGCGCGTGGCGCCCACTGCGAACCGGCGCCCGCGGTAGGTGAGGCTCACGGCCAGACCGTCGATCTTCAGCTCCGCCACGTACTCCACGCCGTCGTCCGCCGCCATGCCCAGCATCCGCTTGACGCGCGCGTCGAACTCGCGGAGCTCGTCGTAAGAGAACGCGTTCCCCAGAGACAGCATCGGCAGCCGGTGCGCGTGCGGCTTGAACGCGTCCGATGGCACCGCGCCGACGCGCTGCGTGGGGCTGTCCGGGGTGATCAGCTCCGGATAGGTGGCCTCGAGCTCGATGAGCTCGCGCATCTGCGCGTCATACGTCGCATCGGAGACCGTCGGCTGGTCCAGGACGTAGTAGGCGTAGTTGTGTCGCTCGATCTCGCGGCGGAGCTCATCCGCGCGGCGCTGGGCATCTTCGAGGGTAGGTTGGATGGTCATGCTGCGTCTGCTAGCAGAGGATAGAGAGGGTGGCTCGCCGTTCGATTCTATCCCAGCGCCGGTCGGGGAGGTGAGGCGCGGACCTCGCCCGAATGATGCGAGTGATCAGAGTATGCGTGCGCGGATGGGCGCGAGGGAAGGAGCGGCAACTTGAGAGCACTGGTGGTTCCGGAACCGGGACAGTCCCGGATCGATAACGTCCCCGAGCCGCAGATCAACGACTACCAGGCGTTGGTCCGGGTGAAAGCCGCCTCGATCTGCAACAGCACGGACACCCAGATCCTGACCGGACGGTTCCCGATGGACTGGCTGGACGGCCAGCGGTATCCGGGAATCCTCGGTCACGAAGGGGTGGGGGAGGTGGTGAAGACCGGCAGCAAGGTCTCTGCCTTCAAAGAGGGTGACCACGTCTTCCGGCCCCGTGCGGAGGTGGAGGGGCTGGGCTGCTTCTTCGGCAGCTTCGCGGAGTTCGGCGTGGTGACGGACTACCAGGCGCTGCTGCGCGATCATCCGGGAGCGCCGGTCCACTTCAACTGGCCGATGCAGCAGGTGATCCCCGCCGGCATCGATCCTTACCTGGCCCCGGTGCTGATCAACCTGAAGGAGTGCTACAGCGCGCTCCGGAACATCGGGGTCCGCTGGGAGTCGACGGTCCTGGTGATGGGAACGGGCGGCGTGGGGCTGGGTTTCGCGCACATGGCGAAGCTGCACGGCGTCCGGAACGTGATCTCCGTGGGCCGGCGAGACGAACGGCTGGAGATGGCCCGGCAGTTCGGCGCGGACCACACCATCAACACGCGCACCGAGAACCTGCGGGAGCGCGTGCTGGAGCTGACGGACGGAAAGGGCGCGGACTTCATCATCGAGGCTACGGGCGACGCCTCGCTATACGTGGAGCTGTGCCGCCTGCTGGCCACGGATGGTAAGCTGGGGGTCTACGGGATCAACAACCTCCAGGAGTTCCCGCTCTCCATGCGCCACATGCCGCCCAGCTTCTGGTTCGGCTGCCTGGCGCCGGATGAGCCCGCGGCGCACAAGTCGATGATGGACTTCACCCGGCTCGGCATCGTGAAGCCGGAGCAATACGCCACGGACTTCGTCTCGCTGGCGGAAGCGCCGGAGGCGTTCAGCCGCGTGAAGGACACGGACGTCGTCAAGATCGTCATCCGAATCGACGAATAGCGGTCGGGTACCGGGCGGAGCCTCCGCCCGGGACGCGTTCTCTCGCGCATCACCGCGGGCCCCGGATTTGCCCGCGAAACACGCGAAAAGGATAGCGATCCCTCAGGGCGTCGCAACCTGAGCCCTGGTGACGGACCGCACATCCGCTGCATCAACCGCGGCTGCCGAGCGACGTCTATGGAGTGCGAGGCTTCTAAGCCTCGCAACCTCCCCGTACGGGTGCACTGCGGAGCTTGGCAGCTCCGCACTCCATATGCTTTACGCGGCAGCCGCGGTGTAATTACCGCGCGACGGTGCTGGCTAGACCGCCGACAGCTCGGCGCCTGCGCGCAACTGCGCCAGGGCTTCCTGGTCGATCGCTTCGAGCCGAGGTCCCATCTTCGCCACCACCTGCGCGGCGGCGTAGGAGGCGATCCGGCCCGTGACCTCCAGCGAGTAGCCCTGGGTGAGCCCGTACAGCAGCCCGGCCGCGAACATGTCGCCGGCGCCGGTGGTGTCTACGGCCTTCACCGGATAGACCGGCACGGCCACTGATGTCGCTGTACTGGGAGAGGACCCGCAGCGCTTCCTCCGGGCTATCGGTGCCGGTGAGCGCTTCGGCTTCCGAGTAGTTGCCGAACAGCAGGTTCACGTGGCGCTGGATCAACTGGAGCAGCTCTTCCCGGTGGCGGTGCACGCAGAACGGGTCCGAGAGGCTGAGCGCCACCATTACGCCCGCGGCGATCGCCTCTTCCATCGCCCGCACTACCGCGGCTTTCTGGTAGTCCGTGTCCCACAGGTAGGCGGTGACGTACAGGTACTTGCTGTCCCGCAGGTCCGAGAGGTTCACGTCGTCTGCGGTCAGCTCGCGGGAGCGGCCCAGGTACGTACACATCGTTCGCTGCGCGTCCGGGGTCACCAGGATCAGGGAGACGCCGGTGGCGCCGGTCCCGGTGCCGAGGTTCGGCTTCACGCCGCGCTCGCCGAGGCCGGAGCGGTACAGGTTCGCGTGCTCGTCGTCACCCACGCGGCTGGTGTAACAGGCCGTGCCGCCCAGCAGCGCCACGCCGAACGCGGTGTTGGCGCCGGAGCCGCCGGCTTCGGTGTGCACGATGTGCGTGTACACGCGGGGTACGATGGCCGCCTGCTGCTCCTCGCTGAGCAGGATCATGCTGCCTTTATCCAGCGCCAGCTCCGCCAGGATCTCGTCCGGCACCTCGGCCTGGATGTCATAGAGGGCGTTGCACATGCTGAAGACGTCGAAGCTCATCCGTTCAATCCTTCAATTCGCGGCCGGTGCCGGAGACGATCGGGCAGGGGGGCCTGCGCCGGTGATACTATCTCACACGCCGGACAGCCGTGACGACGTCGTCGCGGGTTGGCTCACAATCCGGCGCGGAGCAGCTCCTCGCGAAGAGCGCGTAAGGCGCGGTGCTGTTCCCGCAGCCCGGCGATGAACCGAGTCCACTGCGGCTCTTCTCCCAACCGGAGATACAGGTCTCGCACGGTCCGCAGGTGAGCGCTCGCCGCGGCGTAAGTGGTCCGGTTCCGGGCGTGGATCAGCGCCGCAGCCTCTTCTTTGTAGAGCGCTAACGCCTCTCGCGGATGGTCCGGCGCGGCGGCGCGGGCCACCTCCAGTCGCACGCGTCCGCGCCAGAACCCGTAGGGAGACCGGCTGTCGACCGGTACTTTTAGGAGCCGGAGCGCGCTTTCGACGTCGGCTTCGTCCAGATGGACCTTGATGAGCAGCGCGCGATGACCTTCTCCCAGGAACGCCTGCAGCTCCGGCCGCAGGGTTTCCCAGCGCTCCGCCTGCTCCGCGAGCTCCCGGAGGCCCTGGTAGCCCGGAAGTGAAGGCCACTTGCGGAACGCCGTCAAGGCGAGATCCAGCCCGGCTTGCAGGTCGCCGCGCGCGAGGTAGCGCGCCTTCAGCCACTCCAGGAGTCGCATGTCCGTCCAGGTGGCCGAGCGCCGCCGGATCATCTCCTCCACCAACTCCGCCTGCCCTTGCTGTTCGAAGAGCGGGACCAGAGCCAGGAACGAGTAGTCCGTCTCGGTAGAGGTGACTGCGGCCGCCTCGTCGATCCGGCCCAGGGTGAGCAGCCGCTCCACCAAGTCTGCGATCCGCCCCGTGCTCCGACAGACCGCGAGGTACTCCTCGTCGCCGAGGGTCTCCTCCTCGAGATCCAGCAGCAAAGCGCCTAGCCCCTTGCGTGTCCAATCGTCCCGCGTCGCCGTGATGGCGTCCCGGATCCAGCCGGCGATGACCGTGCGCTCCTCGGGGGAGGTCTCTTCGAAAATGATGTCCAGGGCTTCGCCGGCGAGCTCTCGTCCGCCCACTCGCAGGTCGAGCTGGTACGCGTCGAGGAGGAGGCGGAGGACCGGGCGGCGGGTGGGATCATCGGGATCCAGGTAGGTCAGCCCGCCGCCGAGCTTGTTCGCCAACTCGCTGATCACCAGGCCGAGCTCGCCCTCGTCGTCCTGGTAGTCGAGGTACTGCTTCAGTAACACCTCGAGCACGGCACGATAGACGGCGATTGCGGCGGTGGACTGATCTCCGGACTTGAAGTCGTCCCCCAGCGC
>JAJFMS010000642.1 GCA_020696885.1 Armatimonadota bacterium
GCCCACACCGCTCCTAAACCGTGGGAAAGGAGCCGAAAACTTGCCAGGAGCATCAGCCGTCGTCGGTTTTGACCGCTTCCGTTAGCGTTAACGGTAAAACGATAAAAAGCCGAGCAGCGGTTGGAACAGAGGCAGGTTCATGGCACTTGTGGTCGACGGGTTGATCATCATCGTCTACTTCCTGGTGATCACCGGGATCGGGCTCTACATGGGCCGCCGGGAAGATAGCTTGAAGGACTTTGCCCTGGGCGGCCGGTCCGTCCCGTGGTGGGCGGTGATGGCCTCCATCATCGCGGCGGAAACCAGCGCCGCCACGTTCCTGGGCGCCCCGGGCGAAGGCTACGACAAGCGCAGCCTGGCCTACGTGCAGCTCGTCTTCGGGTTGATCCTGGGCCGGATGGTGGTGGGGTACGTCTTCCTGAAGCCCTACTACGTCTACAAGGTCTACACCGTCTACGACTACCTGGGCGTGCGCTTCGGGCCGAAGTCCAAGGGCTATGTCTCCGCGCTGTTCCTGATCATGCGGACCCTGGCCTCCGGCACCCGCCTCTTCGTTCCTTCCCTGGTGATGGTGCTGGCGTGGAGCCTGTTCACCGGCGGCAAGGTGCAGTTCAGCCAGACTGCGGTCACCGGGCTGGGGCCGTATCTCGTCGCCATCGTCGCGCTCACCGTCGCTACCTGTCTCTACACGGCGATGGGCGGCATCAAGGCGGTGATCTGGACCGACGTCATCCAGGCGGCGCTGATGTTCGGGAGCGCCCTGATCGCCATCGCTACGCTGCTCCAGCACGTGGGCGGGCTCGGCGCCGTGGCGGAGGCGGTGCCGCAGATGACGCGGCTGGAAGGCTACTTCATCACCGGCTTCGAGGCGGACCGCATCGCGAAGTGGCAGGCCGACAACCACGTGACGATGATGGGCGCCTGGGACTACGTGAAGCTGATCCTGGCGAGTGACTACACCATCTTCTCCGCCCTGATCGGCACCACGCTGATGAACATGGCGGCGTTCGGCACGGACCAGGATATGGTCCAGCGCATGCTCACCGCCGAGACCCACCAGAAGGCGCGCCGTAGCCTGATCACCGCCGCCCTGATGGACCTGCCGATCGCGGCCGGGTTCACGTTCATCGGGATCCTGCTCTACGTCTACTACCTGAAGGACCCGACCCACCTGCCGATGGTGGTGGACGCCAAGGGTGTGGCGAAGGCTTCGAACGCGGACGTCTTCGGTTCCTACATCCTCAACGTGATGCCGATCGGTGTCCGGGGGCTGGTGCTGGCGGGCGTGTTCGCCACCGCGATGGGCTCGCTCTCCGCCGCGCTCAACGCGTTGGCCACCAGCGCCACCAACGACTGGTACATCCCGCTGGTGCGCGGGAAATCGGAACACCACTACGTGGGAGCAGCCCGGGGCTTCACGGTGCTGTTCGCCGTGCTGATGGTGATCATCGCGGGTGCGTTCGCCTATGCGAAGGTCACCGACCCGTCAGTGCGGATCATCCCGGTGGTGCTGGGGATCGCCGGCTTTATCCTGGGGCCGATGCTGGGCGTCTTCCTCATCGGGATGTTCACCAAAGGGCGTGGCTCCGATACCGGCAACCTGATCGCGGTGACCCTGGGGCTGATCACCACCATCGTCCTGGGCGGGCTGCACGTGGATGCCGCCAACCTGGTGGCGCCGATGCTCCAGCCGGGTGTGAAGTACGCGCTGCCGCTCTGGCTGCCGAAGGTGTCGTTCACCTGGTTCGCGATGATCGGCGCGGTGGTGGTATTCGCCGTCGGTGTGCTGTTCCGCACCCCTGAGCACGTGCTGGAGTCGGCCAAGCGCCAGGCGGAAGAGGCCGAGACCGGAGAAGATCGGCCGCTGGCAATGCGGTAGGGCGCTGCGCGTCGGTGTTCGGTGTTCGGGAAAGTGAGTTCGGCCACGATGCGAGGAGTCGGATTGGCGATGCCATCCGACGAACTCCCTCGTTCAGCCTGCACGTTGTCGTTCCCGGGCTCCGGCCCAACACCCAACACCCAACACCCAACACCGCCCGTACGGGCCTAACTAAGGGAACGATCCATGCTGACGCTCCGTTGATGTTTTAATAACCGACCGGAGTGCGCCCGATGCTCGACCACTTTCTCGCCAATCCCAAGTTAGTCGCCCTTGCCGGCGCGGTGGTCGCTATCTTCGCGCTGGCCTGGCGCCACTACGATTCCCAGAACGACCGGATCGCTCGCCTCCAGCGCAAACGCAGCCGGCGCAACCGGGACGATTGACGCGCCTACCCCGGGAGAGTGCTCGCCACCTCCCAACCTGATCCGGATCACACGCGGCCGGATCTCGACAGGCCAGCGCTTACTTTTGTCACCTCCAGCGGCAGTAAGTGCCTACCCCGCGGCACGGTTTGTGGGGCTCCTCCAGCCGTCACCGCTACCTTCCGAGTGATTGCAGCGAGTTATTGCCTGGCATTCGGACTTAGTCGCGTTTGGGGTCCGTGGTCTCGTGGTATGTGTGAGCGCAACCCTTTCCGGACTGGCAAAGGGTCACAGCGATGCCGCTTACGCAACTCCTTCCCGGGACGCGTAAGCCTCGTCGGTAGGAGAGACTTACTTGAACCGCTTGTTTCTTACTGGTATTGCCGCAGCTGCGGGACTTCTTCTTAACGCTGCCCCTGCGCACGCTCTGAGCCTCACCGCGAACCCGATGAACCCGATCAGCTCGGGATCTTACAGCGTCACCATCAACCAGCTCAACGCTACCCAGTTCTCGGTGACCGTGGTGGGCAACAACGACGGTCGGCTGGTTGCCGACGGCTCCGGCCCGCAGAAGCACTCCGTGGGCCGCATCAGCATCGGCTTCCTCCGGGCAAACAACACGTACATCGCACCCAACGAGGCCGGCTCTTCCGGTGCGACCAACAGCGGCGGCGCCTATGTCGGCTCACCCTGGGTGGTGACGCTTGATGCGGACGTCGTACGCTTCAACGCCCCGTCGATCACCAACGACGTCGGCGCGTTCGGGGAGAACATGTTCAGCGGCATCGTGACGATGGCGTCTGCCGAGTCCCCCGCCCGGATTACTGCCGCGCTTCAGAACGGCACGCAGCAGTGGTACACGGAAGGCGCCTTCCTGGGTGGACAGGGCGACCTCACGCCGGAACCGGCTTCGCTCGCACTGGCACTCCCGGGCCTGCTGCCGCTGGGGCTGATGCTGCGCCGCCGCCGCCGCATCGAGTAGCGGGTGTAGCTCGCGCCTAGGGCGCGACCGATCGACCAGAGGGGCGTGCACCCGCAATCGCGGCGTGCACGCCTCTTTGTGCGTACCATGTCACCCGGAGCGGCGCCCGGCGACAGTATCAACCGCCAGGAGCGCGCTCCGCACCCCCGGGAAGCTCCGGGATCCGTGCCGAGAGGCGCAGCGTAGCGCCCTCCAGCCAGGCACCACGCCCGCCGGCGTGCTCGGCGCCGTCCAGCCAGGCGGCGGGGACCAGCGCCGCCACCAGCCCGCCTGCCGCCACCCGCCGGAGGAGCTGCGTTAGCCGGGCAGGAGTAGCGGGCTCCGACGACCAGAGGTCCGCCAGGAGGATGTCCGCACCCGTAGTCCCGTCGCTGCCCGGGGCGCCCCACATCCCGGCGGCTCGAGTGAACGGACCACCGGCCGGATAGCCCTGAATCGATGCACGCCGTCCGCCCAGTCCCACCGCCAGCCGCCCGATGAAGAGTGACACTTCCCGCAGCCAACCCTCCAGCGGCCGATCGGACGCGGACCCGGTAGCAGGCCCCGGGAGAGCGGCGGCGATCTCCCGCGCAGCCGCCTCGCCGCCGCTCCAGGCCACGCGTCGAGCCGGCGGGGCGCCATCGGGCGCCTCTTCCCAGAGCGCGTGGGTACCGGGCTCCGTCGCCGCCCCACGATCCAGCGCCCACACCGGCTTGCCCCGGCGCAGCGCCCGGCGGCACTCCTGTTGAATGTAGCCGTCCGCCCGGACGTCGACCGCTACCACCAGACCGGAAAGGTCGAAGAGGAGCGCGTCTCGCCGCTTGCCGTTGCGAGCGGTCCAGTGGTCGCGCCAGGCAAACGGGGAGAGCAGGAGCTGGAGGTCCGGATCGAACGACTCGTCCCAAACCCGCGCGGCCGCCACCGGCTCCCGGTCGAGGCCGTGCGGGAAGGCCTCCGCAATACCGCGATCCAGCACCAGCACGGCGGGGCCGGCATGTCGCTTCGCCGCGGTGGCCGCCGCCCGATACGCCTCCCGGTTCGTGGAGGCCACCAGCGCCAGGTCCCGACGCGCCAACGCGTCCGCGAGCCCATCGGTAGCCGCCAGCCCCGCCGGGGAGACCTCCCGGGAGTTGACGATCGCCACCCGCGGCTCATCGAGCAGCCCCAGGGCGCCATAGGCAAAAATCACCGGCCACCGGCGGCCACCGCAGGCTCCCGCTTCCCGCAAGGCCGGCGGTAGATCCGGAGCCCCGGCGAGCAGCAGCTCCACCCCGCGCGAGCGGGCGGCTTCCAGGTCCTCGCCCGCTCGGGACCATGCGCTCTCCGGATCGGTGCGCAGCGTTTCCAGCGTGCGCGGGTGCAGCGGCACGAGCTGCGCCAGGTCGTCCGGAGACGCCTGCCAGAGCGTCGCCAGCGTAGTCCGCGCCTCGCGGGCGTGGTCCATGAGCGCCAGCAGCGTCCGCTCCCCCACCCGCGGAAGCCCGAGCCACGCCAGCGCTGCTTGTGATTCACTTTGAGTCATTGGCGGAGTAGTGAGTGGGGCCTGGGGAAGTGCGATCTACGAATTGCGAATGTCGAATGGGGAGACGGGAACCGGGACGGCTACGTGACGGTCGAACGGGTACGCAGTCCAGGAAGGCCGGCAAGCCAGAAAGCCGGTTCTATGCCCCGTACCGCACCACCGGCAGAATCCTGAACACCTGAACACCTGAACACCTGAACACCTGAACACCTGAACACCTGAACACCTGAACACCTGAACACCTGAACACCCAACACCATTTAACAACCGAGGACGCGGTTTCCCTCTCGGCGATCGAGGCCTGTTTGCGCGCTGACTGCTTCCGGGTAACACCCGCCGGAAGCAAAGGAGTGGTGCGATGAGATACCTGGTGTTGTTCGGAATGGTGGCCGGGCTGGGAATGCTGGGGGGCTGCACGTCCGCCGAGAACGCGAACGTGCGTCAGGAAGTCCAGGGCATGCGGCAGCAGGTGGCGAACGCCACCGAGGGCGCGCGGCAGGCCGCGGCAAACACGGCGCTGGAAGGTAAGATCAAGACGGCGCTCGCTACCCGGAAGGGCATGGAAACGAAGCACCTCGACGTGGAGGCGATCGACGGCGCCGTGGTGCTGAAGGGCGACGTGGCTAACCGCGAACAGGCGGAGGTGGCGGAGCGGGTGGCGATGGAAACCGAGGGCGTGATCTCGGTGGACAACCAGTTGATGATCCGCGTGCCCGCCAAGGGCGCCGAGCCCATGCTCCCCGGCCCTGCGGGAGCCCCATCCGATAGCGGGCCGAGGTCAGGCTCCGGTGGGTTGGGCCAGTAATCGGGAGAGTCTTGGCCGCCAGAGTTTTAGCCGCAGATGAACCCCGAGCAGAGCCCGAGGGCAGGCGCGGATGGTCGCAGATGGGAAATCGGCGGAAGCCCGGTCCGAAGGCAGTCTTGGCCGCAGCTGAACAGGGATAGCCGCTGATTAGTGATCGAAGGCAGCCTGCCCGGGTCGGCTGCCTTCGATCGCTTCGGTATCCGTTGTTACTGCAAGAGCCCTTCCGCGGCCTTCACCACCTCCGGCCACTTGGCAGGGGTGACGTTGACGAAGTTGCCGCGGACCGTCTGGCCTCTCCAGACGAGCACGGTGTTCTTGGCTTCAGGGTTGATGCGATACCCCGCTACGTCCGGCGCGGACGGGCCGCCCGGCAGGAAGGTAACGGGGATCGTGATCTTGTTCTCCGTCGTCATCTTGTCGATGGCGCCCTTGGTCTCGGGTCCGCCCATCATCACGACGAAGGTGCGAAGCCCGCGCGTGCTGTTCGCATCGCTCAGCTTCTGGATGTCGGAGACCATCGCCGCAGCAGTCGGTTCGTCCGCTTTGATAAATGCCGCCACCACCGGTGACGCACCGTACCGTCAGCGGTAGCAGAGCTGCTTGCCCTTGTTTGGTCCCGAGACGTCCACCACCTGGAAGACGGTGGCTTTGTCCCCAGGCTGGAGCCCGGAGGTCACATCGGCCGCGAAGGCGGTCGCCCCGAGCGCGCCCGCCGCCATGAAAGTCAACACGGTCTGCTTGAGCATCTGCCGTCCACCTCTGGGTCGGATGCCATCGCGTGGCATAGTGAAATGTTATGACTGGGTAAACTCGACTACGGTAATCTCTATACACCGCCCAGAGGCGTGCTGTCACTCTTAATCACGGAAGCTCGGAGAAACACTCGCTACGCGATGCGTGGGGTCCAACGGCTTCGGGGGTAGGGACGCAGAAAAGCCCCTGCCTTCCGGCAGGGGCTTTTAGGTTCCGGGCTCGGCTGGCGCCTGGGAAGCTCTGCTCCACCGCGGCCGTGGGGGACTTGAGCACCCACTCGGTGTCGGGCTCCTCCTGGAGGAGACGCTCCACGGCCGCGCCCTCGTCCAGCAGGTGCGTGCGCGGGGCAGCCACGCCGGCCTGCGCAAACGTCGCAGCCAGCAGGCTCACCGCCCACCCGGTAGAATCCCCGAACACCGAACGGCTAACACGGTCAGCCTTCCCAGATCAGGCGGTAGCGGATCCCAGTATCCCCCATGATGCGGAAGCCGAGTCGCTGGTAGAAGGCACAAGCCGGGTTGACCTTGAGCGCCTGGGTGGTGAGCGGGAGCCCGGCTGCTGTCGCGCGGGCCTGGAGATCGCGGATGATGGCGGTGCCGAGCCCCCGGCTCTGGTAGGCGGGGAGGAGATGGAGGTTGGCCAGGTGCAGCCCCGCTTCCCGCTGCACCACGCTCACCGCACCCACGGACGCTTCACCGAGG
>JAJFMS010000643.1 GCA_020696885.1 Armatimonadota bacterium
CGCCGGTGTCCGGGCGCGCGTCCGTGATCTGGATGAAGAAATCGTGGCCCGCTTCGGAGATGCCCATGATCTCCTGGAGCTGCGGCTCCGTCTGCAGCACGAAGTTCTTGGGGCTACCGCCGCCCAGGATCACCACCGCGCTCTTCCCGCCGGTGCTCTTCGCCTGGTACACGATGGCGGCGGTCTCGTTGACGTCCGCTTCCGGGTCGAACCCGAGCTGGTTGCCGCGCAGCCGCTGGGCCGCCACGTTCATGCCGATGCTGGAGTCCCCGGGGCTGGAGGTGTACACCGGCACGCCGGCCTCGTAGGCCGCGCCGAGCACGGAGGTGTGGGGGATGCCGGCCACCCGCTCTCGCTCGCGGAGGTACTTGCCCAGCAGGTAGTGGAACTCCGCGGTGCTCATCCGCCGCTGGAACTCCGGGCTGGCGATGACCTGCGCCACGAAGTCGTCCGTCTTGTAGAGGACGTCCGCGTCGAAGAGGATGTCGTAGATGCGGATCACGCCCTGGTCGCGGAGCGCCACGTCGTCCACGTAGGGGCTGCTGACGTGCAGCTCGAAGCCGAGGGAGCGGTGCAGGTCGTGGTACAGGTTCGCGCCGGTGCTGACGATCCAGTCGATGAACCCCGCCTCGATCAGCGGCACCAGCGCCGCCACCCCGAGGCCGGTGGGCGTGAGCGCGCCGGAGAGGGAGAGGCCGACCGTTACGTCCGGCTGCAGGATCTGCCGCGTGAAGAGGTGGCACGTCTCCCGCAGCCGCGCCGCGTTGTACGCAAGGAGGTAGCGGTCGACGAGGTCCGTCACCGTGAGCTCCCCGCTGATCGGCTGGGGAGCGAGTTTTACACCGTATCCTGACATGGGAGAGAGGTTTCCTGTAGGCGCGCCGGGGAGGTAAGTCCCGCCGGCTCGCACCCGTCTATACCTGGGCGCCGGTCCGGCTCTCCGGACGCTCGCGCTCGCTACGGCGGAAGTATACCCACGAACCACCCCCCGGTGGCACGCCGACGTGCCGAGAGCGATAGGTCAACGACACGACTTTGGGGTACGATTCTCATGTCGAGAACGTTCTGGTCAGGTCCGAAGGGTGTCGGTGTAGAGCGAGCGGAGTACAGAATGCCTACCACCATCGGGACGGAGCCTCTGGATCGAGTGGCGAAGTCGGTCCATGAGTCGCAGTCGCACATCCAGCTCGGCCGAATCCTCGATCCGCTACGATGTGTCCGCTTTCCGCCGCATTCGACCGTCCGCGTGAGTCAGCTCTGGGAGACTCCGGATCACGCCCGCATGCTCGAGGCGGCCGATGTTCGCCAGTTTCACTATGAGAGGCGCGGACAGTGGGCTTCTTTCGAGGAGCTTTCCAAAGCCTACGGTCAGGGAAGCTCGAACGTGTCACCGCTGCCGCGGGCCGTTGATGAGGCAGCGATCAAGCTGGTGATCGCTGATCGCTCCCAGACCCTCCAGTGCTTCGTCACGGCAGACCGGATCTATCCCAAGCGAGCCTGGGTAGGCGCGCTGGCACCCGGGTGGGGAGTCGAAATGGCGTTCGCCGTAGCCGGCATCTTGAACAGCGCGGTGGGTTATGTCCTTTACATCCGCACTGCCAGGGAGTTGGGAAGCCAGGGTAAGGACCTGGCGAAGGGCGTGCTGACCAAGCTACCGATCCCGCTGCCGGGCCACAAACCGGATGCGTTTTCGCAGCTCGCCCTCATCTCCTACCGCTTGCACCAGCTCTATGAGGCGCAAGCGGCCTGCGGGTTGGATCTCGCCGGCTCGATTGAGGACCACTGGCTCTATCTCCTTCCGCAGGTGGTCAGCCTTTACGGATGGACCGAGGAAGAGGCTCGGCGGCTCCTTGCGGACGCACCGTCTACCAGGGATCGACCGGGGGTGCAGGAAGTCCTCTTTACTCGATCGCCGCAGAGCCCGCTGCTCCCGGTGAGATTGGTCGGTGCTGGCGAGACCGCGCGTTACGAGCAATTGAAAGCCGAGGCACGATCAGGGGTCATCTCCGCTCCGGCGGCGGAAGAGCTGGCGCGGCTCCGAGACCGTCTGTACTGGGAAGAGCGCATCAATCGGCCGATCCCATCGCGGTTGTCCGCCGCATCCTGGCCTGGCGCAACGAGCGAACAGCAGGCGGTGCGAGCCGCCTACGGGCACCTGTCCCGCACTCGCGGCCAGCGCTTCAGCGCCGAGCGACCCACCCGAGTCGATGAGCGGCTGTGGGAAGTGCCGGTCTTTTACTCGCCGCCATGCGGCGCCGCGGAGAGGGGCGCATCGCCCGCGCCCACGAACCGGACGCCACCCGATAAGCACCCTGCTGGCAAGCTGTACGTTGACGCCATCACGGGCAAGGTCAGCGACACCCTGGAAGGGGCACAGCATGCCATCGGTGCCCAATCCGGATGAGTTTCCCTATCGGCACCAGGACGAGGACCTTCCCGCCTGCGTTCCTGCGTGCGTGGCAATGGTGTTCGACTACCTGGGTATCGAGCGCTCCTGGAACGACCTTGCGGCGGAGCTCGCCTTCGATCCCTACTGTGGGACGCCGTTCGACAACATCGGTAACCTGACCGGCGTGCGAGCGATCTGCGTGGCTACGCTGGAGGAACTGGACCAGCAACTCACAACTGGGGTGCCGGTGATCGTCAACTTGTTAGCGGACGACGATGAGCTGTTAGGGTACTACCTGGATGCCAGTGCGCCGCTGCACGCCGTGGTAGTAGTGGCTGCCGACGGTTACCAGGTCACCTTCTCGGACCCGCTTTCCCACGCCGCGCTCTCCACCGAATCGCACCGGACATGCTCACGCTCGGTATTCGAGCCAGCGTGGCTCGGCGGCTACGCGTTGTGTTTGCTTGATTAGCACGCCGGCCGGTCCACCACCCCGCGTTCGTGAAGCTCTCCGCGTGACGCAGCCATTGCGCGAGCATCGTAGCGCCTTTCCCCTATGCGTATACCCAGCTACGCAGCCCGGAGGATCGGTAGTAGTTACGGCTTTGCTGGTCCCTGCATGCCTACCAATACAGGGTAACCACGGCGGATGCCCCTACGAGAATCGACCTAAAAGGCGGTTGATCGCTCGTAAGGCAGATATCGCTGACGCAGCCAGCGCACTCCGTCCCGGCGCCTGAATGCGTGTCGAGGTGAGCATACTTATCGTGTAGTGGACGTGGTCCGGCGAGGCCACTGGGGTAGCGTGAGCAGGCGGTTTGGGTTCGGGTTGCTATTGCTGGCCGTGGTCTCCGTGAGTACGCTTCTGGCCTACCTCTTCACCGGCTGGCTGGTGACGGTAGTCGCCACGGCTTTCGGGCTCGGGCTGCCGGAGATCGTTACGGCGGTAGCGGTAGGGGGCGGCACGCACGTGGGCCTGGTGCTCGGCATCATCGGGGCGAGGTCTATGGCTTGCGACGGTTGTGGAATCGCACCGGCCGAAGGGCCCAGAAAGGTATCATCACTGATCCTGAGGACCGATACTCGTCCCCACGAACCTGCAACGGTGTATACGTAGCTTCCAAGGTGGAGCTCCTGCGTCATGACCCGGGTACTCCCACGCTTGATCCAGATCAGCTCCGGCAAACTACCGCTGTGGTGCGTCGTTACCAGCAAACCGGCCTGCCCGACGTGAAGCTCGACGGGCCGGAAACACGGCACCAGCAACAGCGCTAGCAGCATCGTGCCCGGAGCGAGTAGCACGAGCCAGGCACGCCCTCGATCCTGCTTCAACTCCTGGGGGCGACGCTCGCTGATGATTGGCATGGGCGTTGACCCGCTACGCAA
>JAJFMS010000644.1 GCA_020696885.1 Armatimonadota bacterium
GCCGAAAGGCACCGTGGTGCTACTGAACTTCTGGGATTTCGGCTGCCCGAGCTGCAATCAGGAAGTGAAGCACCTGGAGCGTTTGCAGCAGAAATACGGCAAGCAGGGCTTCCGGGTAATCGGCGTGGCGGGGGTGGATGCGGACGCCCCCAAGGTAAAGCAGTTCCTCCGCCAGCACGAGGCGACGTACCCGGTAGCGCTAGACCCCCGGCAAACCGTGGCGAAGAAGTACGGGGTAACCGAGCACCCGGCCACCGTGATCATCGACCGCCAGGGCGTGGTGCGGTTCGTCCACACCGGGTTCCTGAAAGGCGACGAGAAGACCCTGGAAGCAGCGGTCCGCGCCACCCTGGAAGGCGGCAAGCTGGCGATGACGGAGTGATGGAGTGGTGGAGTAATGCGCGCCGGGTCCTGTACGCTTCTGCGGCCCCGGACTCCGCCAGATACTCGCCTCTTTAAGGCTCCGGCTCTCGGCCCGGCCGGGGTAGGTCCCGGTGATCCGCTGCGGGCGGTGCCGCCGGCCGCGGCAGAGTGCCGGCGACCGCCGTCTCGAGCCGTTCGATGGCGGGGGCGAAGAGCGGCTCTTGGAAGTTCGCCTCGGCGTCCAGCCTGCGTAAGAAGTCGAGCGCCCACCAGCGGGCCGGAGGCGGCCCGGCTGCGGCGATGTCGGAGATCGCTCCCACCGTGCGGATGGCGGCGTACAACTCGCCCATCCCCAACAACGGATCCTGCCGGTAGCGAGAAACAGCACGCTGTGCTGCCGTCGCCAGATCCTCCAGCACCGCCGCACCCCCGACTCGCTTGAGGGACCACGCCGCGTTGCCGCGCACCAGCGGGTCTTCATCGCGCAGCGCGAAAGTGAGCTGTGCTACCGTCTCCGGCTGATCGGAGCGCACCAGCAGTTGCGCGGCGCACTGCTTCACGTGGGTCGAGGGATGCGTAGCCAGCGCTTGCCGTAAGGCAGCCTCGGTCTCGGGGCCGAAATCCCGGGACAACGCCCGCGAGGCACGAAGCTGCCGCCATCCACCGCGGGCTACTTCCTCGATCAGCCGGTCCAAGTCCGCCATGTCCAGCACCCCTCCGTTTCCTGGCCTGACCACCTCCGACACCGGTTAGAACGCGCGGTTGCGCCACCCGGTTTCGGCCCCCAAAGCAGGCCGCAGCACACCGGGGGGCTGCCGGCAAACGGGGCTCATCTCGCCGCTCCGGGGCGGCCGGTCGGCTGCCGGCAAGGGGTGAGAGGTTTGGCCACAGCACCCCAGCGGGTAGCAAGACCTCGGCTCGCCCTCGATGCGCGATCCTCCTTCCCCCCGGCAGCGTTGCCCAAGCGGCAGCGCAATCGTGCGTCTTCCGCTTGCCAACAGGCTTGGGGAGCGGTTGTGTGCCAACCGGAGCGCGTAGTCAGGAAACATAAAGAGCAGAAAGGCAGCAACTGTAAATGTTCGACTACCTGATCGTAGGAGCAGGTTTTGCCGGGAGCGTGCTTGCGGAGCGTCTCACCACTCAAGCCGGTAAAAAGGTCCTGATTATCGATAAACGCAACCACATCGGCGGAAACGCCTATGACTGCTACAACGATGACGGGATCCTCATCCACAAGTACGGTCCGCACATCTTCCACACCAACTCCGAGCGAGTCTGGAGCTACCTTTCCCAGTTCACCGAGTGGCGCCCGTACGAGCACCGCGTGCTGGCGGAAGTCGATGGCAAGCTGCTGCCGATCCCGATCAACCGAACCACCGTCAACGAGCTCTACGGCCTGAACCTGCTCACCGAAGAAGAGTGCCAGACGTTCTTCGACGCGCTGGCGGAGCCGGTAGAGCATTGCCGCACCAGCGAGGACGTGGTGGTCAGCAAGGTCGGCCGCGAGCTGTACGAGAAGTTCTTCCGCGGCTACACCCGCAAGCAGTGGGGCCTGGACCCCTCCGAGCTGGACGCCCAGGTCACGGCGCGCGTCCCCACCCGGACCAACACGGACGACCGGTACTTCACGGATACGTTCCAGGCGATGCCGCTGCACGGCTACACCCGGATGTTCGAGCGGATGCTCTCCAACCCGAACATCAAGATCATGCTGAACACGGACTACCGGGACGTCCTGGGCGTGATTCCCTACCGGGAGATGATCTTCACCGGGCCGGTGGACCAGTACTTCAACTACTGCTACGGCAAGCTGCCGTACCGGTCGCTGGAGTTCCGGCATGAAACGCTGGACCAGGAGCAAGCACTGCCGGTAGCGGTGGTCAACTACCCGCAGGAGCACGACTACACCCGCGTCACGGAGTTCAAGCAGCTCACGGGGCAGCAGCACCAGAAAACCGGGGTGGTGTACGAGTTCCCGAAGGCCGAAGGCGATCCGTACTACCCGATCCCGAAGCCGGAATGCACCGAGCTGTACAACAAGTACAAAGCCCTGGCGGAGCAGACCCCCAGCGTACATTTCGTGGGGCGCCTGGCGACCTACAAGTACTACAATATGGACCAGGTAGTGGCCCAGGCGCTCGCCACGTATGACAAGCTCGCCGGGACCAAGCGGGACCGGGTGGTCTCCCAGCCGACGATCAGCCCTTCCACCGTGGCCGGCGTCACGCGTCCGGCGCGGATGCCGGTGGCCGCGGCCGCGATGGTATCCGGTAATTCCGGGCTCAACGGCGGCGGCACGGCGGTGCTGCTGGAAGAGGAAGACTAACGACTACAGCGCACACGCGCAGCATTCGAAAGAACGGGCGGCTTGCGAACTTCGCGAGCCGCCTGTTCTTCTTTCTGCGGGGGGACGGCGAATTTTGGCGGAAGGGAGACTGGCTCGGTGGCCGTCTGTTCGTGTCGAGCAGAGGAATCCCGTGCTCCGCCACGAAAAGGCAATCCAGGATCGCCCGTGTCGTTGAGGAGCCGCCATGCCAGACCGCCTGAACCGTCGCACCTTCCTGATGGGGACCTCCGGAACGCTTGCCGGCCTCTCCATGGCGCGCTCGGCCTCTCACGCGGCCGGTGGGGAGAAGCTGAAGCTCGGCATCATCGGCTGCGGCGGCCGCGGGGCGGGGAACTGGAGCGCGGTCACCAGCGAAGAGGTGGTGATGCTCTGCGACGTGGACCTGCGGCAGGTGGCTACGGCGGCGAAGACTTACCCCGGCGCCGAGATCGTCCAGGACTTCCGCCGGGTGCTCGACCGCAAAGACATCGACGCGGTAGTGATCTCCACGCCGGATCACTGGCATGCCATCCCCAGCGTCTGGGCGATGGAGACCGGCAAGCACGTCTACTGCGAAAAGCCGCTCGCGCGCACGGTCTACGAGATCCGCGCCATGCGCGAGGCGGCCAAGAAATACAATCGGGTCACCCAGATGGGCACCCAGATCCACGCGGGGGCCAACTACCGCCGCGTGGTGGAGCTGATCAAGGCCGGCGCCATCGGCCCGATCCGCAAGGTGGACGTCTGGTGCGAAAAGCGCCCCTCGCCCGGCAAGCGAGCCACGGCAGGAACCCCTCCGCCGGCGCTGGACTATGACCTCTGGGTCGGCCCCGCCGAATGGCGGCCGTTCGATCCCAACCTCGTGCCGTTCAACTGGCGCTGGTGGTGGGAGTTCGGCGGCGGCGTGCTGGCGGACATGGGCTGTCACTTCATGGACCTGCCCCACTGGGCGCTGGACCTGACCACGCCGGAGCGGGTGAAGGCCACGGGCGCGCAGATGCCCGACGCGGAGAACACGGTGCCGCTGCAGATGCGCGTGGACTTCTCCTACCCTGCGCGCGGCAGCCAGCCGCC
>JAJFMS010000013.1 GCA_020696885.1 Armatimonadota bacterium
GTTTACGCTTTCGCATGTTGAAGGCGACAAGATAGTCACTGGCTGATAGCGCGTCAGCCCAGGGGATACTGATGTTCCGTAGGATCGCCTCGCTACTCCTAGTCGTGCTCGCCGCGGCTCCGGCCGGAGCGGTAGAGCCGCTCTGGGGAGAGATGCCGCTGACCCTGGGTAAGTGGACCATTAACCCCGTGCTGCCGTCTCGTTACCTGGACTCGGGTAGCAAGGACCGGATGCGAATGCTGCAGCATGAGCTGATGCTCGAGTATGCTCCCACGGCGGACCTCAACCTGCGACTGGACATCCCCTATCAGAACAGCCGCCTCCGATCCCATGGTGGGGGGCACAGCGGCGGGCGAGGCCGCGTCTCTGCCGATGGTCTGATGGACATCACCCTGCGGGCCAAGCAGCGGATCGGCGGGTCCCGCGGTGACGGGAAGCAGAGCCAGCAGTCCGTGTTCTATGGCGTCAAGCTGCCGACGGGACAGGACGACCACGCGCTGCGCATGGGACTCGGACGCAGGTGGCGGCTGGATCCGATCGACCAGACCGGCACCGGTAATCCCGGCGTGTTGGCCGGCTATGGCTGGACCCAGGAGACCCTGGGGGAGGCGGTGTGGGCCAGCGCCACCTGGCGGTCCGACGTGGGCGGTGGGTTCCGTACCGGCAGCCTGGTGGATCTAAACGGCACCTATGCCCGCTGGATGCTCCGCCCGAACGAGGCCGAGGAATTAGGCGTCAAGTTATCTGGGGGCTTTGCCGGGCAATACCATAGTGCGGACACGCGAGACGGCGGCAGTGCCGGCAACGAGTTCGGCTACCTGGGCCTGCACTTGTCTCCCGTGGTCACGCAGGGCAATTACATTTTTCAGGCCGGCGTCTTCGTGCCGGTCGTCCGCTCCGGCGTGCAGCACCGCGTGGACTTCCCCTACGAGATCCGCTTCGGGATCGAGACCTACTTCTAACCCACCACGACCCTGAACTTGAGTGATCTTTCCTATGAGCGTCAAAGCCTTTGAAGTCTCGCCGCTACGCTCTTTGCGTCTCCTCGCCGGCCTGCTGGGCGCGGTAGGGCTCGTCGTGAACGGCCTGCCCGCCCGGGCTGCCGTGAAGGAGATCCGGCTGGGGGTTAAGGGCGCCACCTGCGCCACCTGTGCCTTTGCGCTGCGGAAGACGTTCACGAAGCTGGACGGGGTGGCCGGGGCCAAGCTCACCACCAAGCCCGCCTACATGCACGTGCAGCTCAAGCCGGGCGAGTGGCCGGACGTGGCGAAGATGCAAGAAGCGATCCGGATGGCGGGCTTCGAGGCGGTGAAGGAGCAGATCGAGCTGGTGGTTACCGGCACCGTCGAGCGGGACGGCGTTAACTACGTGCTGGCCATCGACGCGATGAAGACGCCGATGCGACTGCCGCTTCAGGCAAGCCTCACCGCAAAGAAGCTGCCCGACCTGGTGGGCAGCGTCGGGCATACGGTTCAGCTCCAGGGGCTCTGGAAGCCCAGTTCCAGCCCCTCGGCAGCGCCGGGGGAAGGGATGCTCACCGTAACCGAGCTCCAGGCAAAGCATTGATCCGGAGGCTCCGGTTTACCAGCGCACGTTAGCTCCGTGGTAGGATGGTCGCTTCGCCGCCGCCCCGAGGGAGCCTCGGCCCAATGTGCTTGGCCGAGGCTTTCGCCATTTCCAGGGCAGGCCGAGACGGAGCTCCGGCCCTGTCACCGACCCGTTGGCCGCTTGCTTCAATCCTCCAGGTCGTTCGGAATCGGGTCTGCGGCTCCGATCGGTTTGCCTTCCCAGAACGGGAGCCCGTTCCGCAGCTCGATGAGTCGCGTCGTGCCGCCGGGCAGCGGCGCGGCGTTGACCTGGGGCAGCCAGCGCGCCAGCTCTCGCTTCGTACCCGCGTGCTCCGGCTTCGCGGCGAGGTTGGTCCACTCGTTCGGGTCCTGCTTCTCATCGTACAGCTCCTCGGAGCCGTCTGCGTACCGGATGTAGCGCCACTTCTCCGTGCGGACGGAGTGGTTGTTCGGCCCGTGGGAGGTGAGCGCGGGCCAGGCCCGCGGCGCCTTCGCGTCCTTTAGCAGCGGTGCCAGGCTGTGTCCGTCCAGTCCGCCCTTCACGGGCAACCCGGCCAGCTCGGCGAGGGTCGGGTACATGTCCAGCAGCTCGACCGGGCGCTCGCACCGGGCACCGGCTTTCACGCCGCGGCCCGCGAAGATCAGCGGCACGCGGGTGGAGCGCTCCCAGAGCGTGTTCTTGCCGCTGATGCCCTTCTCTCCCATGTGGAAGCCGTGGTCCGACCAGAGCACCACAATGGTCCGATCTGCCTGTCCGCTCGCCTCCAGGGCATCAAGCACCCGGCCGACCTGGCTGTCCACGAAGCTGATGCTGGCCAGGTAGCCGCGCACGAACGGCCGCCACTGGCGCTCGCGCTCCAGCCAGCCCAGCCGCGGCTCCGGCAGCTTCCAGTGCAGGTACCAGGAGAAGCGCGGGGTATCGGAGCGGTCGTCCGGCTTTACCGGCGGCATCACCAGGGTCTGCTCCGGATACAGGTCGAACCACTTCTGGGAGGCGTAGCAGGGCACGTGGGGCCGGCGGAAGCCGACCGAGAGGAAGAACGGCTGCTCGCGGATCTGCGGGGCGCGCAGCCGCGAAATCGCCCAGTCCGCCACCTTCCAATCCTCCTGGTCCTCGTCCCGGGGAGGGTAGACGCCCCAGTCCACCAGTGGATTGGGATCCGGCGTGGTCACGAACTTCTGCGGGGGGCGGGGACCCATGTTCCCGTGATAACCCCATTCGGAGAACTCCAGCCCATCGGTCCGGCGTGCGGCGGGCGGGTAGGCGTCGTGGAAGATCTTGCCGGTGGTTAGCGTGCGATAGCCGTTAGCCGCGAAGTACTGGGGCAGGGTGATGTGGTCTCGCCAGGAGTCCGCGGTGCGGAACCAGGGGTCCAGGGCGTAGACGCCGGTGGTGGAGGGGCGCATCCCGGTGAGCAGGCTCGCGCGGGAGGGGTTGCAGAGCGGCGCCTGGCAGTGCGCGCTGGCGAACAACGTGCCGCGGCGCGCCAGCCGGTCGATGTTGGGGGTCTTCACCTGCGGGTGCCCGTCCAGGCAGCCGATCCAGTCGTTCAGATCATCGATGGCGATGAAGAGGACGTTGGGGCGCTCCGCCGCGGCGCGCGAGCGGGTGGGCGCTAAGGTGAGGGCGGCAGCGACTATCGCCAGCAGCACCAGCAGCCGGGCAGCGGGACGGCGCATCGGGGGGTGGTTCATCGACTTGCTCCGGTTCACAGCGTGGGAGTCTCGTGACCGTTTCCGCGGCCGGTGGTCGTTTCCTGCACACGGAACCGCGTTTCGGTGCCGGAGCGGGCCGGGGATTACCCGGATGTGCTCCGGTGGGAACCGCTGCGTCCGCGCGCGGTTCTTTCGTGCGTATGGGGCGCTTTGAGTATGGAATGCGACGGCTGACCTGAATGAACCCGATCCGGACCATCAAGAACTGGCGGACTGCTTCCGCGCGAGAGCGCCGCGGCGTGTTGGTCGGTGTGGGCGTGCTGCTGGTACTGCTCCTGGTGGGTCGGGCCGGTTACGTGCGCTCCATCCGCGCCAACAGCGATCGCGGCGCGGCGAAGACAGGACGCGGCGCCGAGGCGCCCTCCGTGGATGTCGTGCTGGCGCGGCTGGGCACGCTGCAGGAGGTACTGGAGTACACCGGCACCACCCGGCCCGGCCAGGAGATTACCCTGCGCTCGCGCGCGGAAGGCCGGCTGCTCTCCCTGGCGGTGGACGTGGGGGATCGGGTTCGCCGGGGTCAGGAGCTGGGGAGCCTCGACTCGGAGCTGCTGCGCACGGCGGTTCGCCAGGCGGAAGCGGAGCTGGCCAGCCGGCAGTCGGAGGCGGCCGCGGCCCGCACGCAGGTAGCGGACGCGCAGACCCAGGTTCAGCGGGCTCGGCTGGACCTGCAGCAGCGTAAGGCCAACTTCAAGCGCACTTACGCGCTCTGGGGCGAGGGCTACGAGTCGCGGCAGGCGGCGGAGCAGGCCCTCACGGCGGAGCAGCTCGCCCGGCAGGTACTGCGGTCCGCGGAGCAGCAGGTGAAGAGTGCCGCGGCCTCCGTACAGGCTGCCGAGGGGCGGATCTCCGCCCAACGCGCTGTGCTGGCACAGACGCAGGAGCGGATGAGCTTCGCCAGCCTGCGCTCTCCGATCGACGGCGCCGTGACGGCTCGTTTCGTCCAGGCCGGCGATCTCGTGCAGCCCGGCGCGGAGGTCGTGCGCCTGGGGAACTTCCAGTTGGCGCAGGTAGACGTGCAGGTGAGCGAGCTGGAGCTGGGGCAGGTTTCGGTGGGACAGGAAGCCCTGGTCCAGTTGGACGCGCTGGGCGGCGAGCTGCGGCGCGGCCGCGTGGATCGGATCTCGCCCCAGGCGGATCCGGTTTCCCGCGTGGCACCGGTAACCGTTACGCTCCCCAATCCGGACGCTCGGATCGGCGCCGGAATGCTGGCGCGGGTTCGGTTTACGCATTCAGTCCCGGACCGGGTCCTGATCCCCGAGGCCGCGCTGCAGGCGGGAGAGCGGCGGGGCGGTGGCGCGTCCGGCGGACCCCGAGGGGCCGGACCGGCTTCGCCCACTACTGCTCCGGATCCACGGGCGGCGGATGGGCGAGGGGACAGCGCCTCGGACGAGGGCGGCGATCCGGAGACGGCCAAGGTCTTCGTCGTGGTGGGGGAGGGTCGACCGTTGGCTCCCCGCCGCGGTGACGAGCCTGAGTCCGCGGCAGGACCGCCGACGGGCCAGGCCATCACCCAGCGACTCTATTCGGTGCAGGAGCGGGAGATCCGGATCGGGGTGAAGAGTGACGGCCAGGTGGAGGTACTCTCCGGCCTGAAGCCCGGCGAACGGGTGGTCTCCCGGAGCAGCGCGCCGCTGCGCGAGGGGCTGGAAGTGCGGCCCAGCGTGCTCTCGGTGGAGGCATTCGATCCCAAGGCCGCGGCGGCGGCGCAAGCTCCGGGCGGCAGGCGACCGGGCGAGAGTGCCGAAGGCACACCCAGCGAGCGACGGGGAACCGGCGCTCCAACGGCGGGGGATCCCGGACGTCCGGCTTCACCGGCTCAAGCCGGTAACGGGACCTCGCCGGGCGCCGGTCCGAGTCCGCGGACCGGTTCCGGACCGGACCGGGCGCCCGGCATCGGGGACTATCCGGCTCCCTCCGCGTCTCCCGGCGGCTCCGGAGATCGGCCCACGCCTGCCGGTGGCGAGCGCGGCGCTACGGATGGCGCTTCCGGAACCCCCGCGGTCGGTGTGGGCACGCGGAGCCGCTCGGGAGCGGGTAGCTTCACCCGGCCGGGGGGAGGCGCCAGCCCCGGTGCTGCCGGCCCGCTGGCAACGCCTGGCCCGGGAGCGCCCGGAGGGTCTTCCGTGTCCGGCGGTAGCGGCAGCCCCACGGGAGCGGGAGGAAGCCGGTGAGCGAGCCCCGATCTTCAGGCCCGGCGGGGGACGCGAGCGGCAAGCCCCCGAGCCCGCCGAGGCCGGGCTTCAGCATTAGCGGGCTCGCCATCCGGAGGCCGGTGGGCACGCTCATGCTCACCCTCACGGTGCTGGTGATGGGGGCGTTCTTCCTGATGCGGCTGCACGTGGACCTGCTGCCGTCTATCACCTACCCGCGCATCGCGGTCCGGATCACCGCGCCCGGTATCTCGCCCGAGGTGGCGGTGGAGGAGATCACGCGCCCGCTGGAAGAGGCGCTTGCGGCGACTGAAGGCGTGGTGCAGGTCTACTCCCAGACGCGCGAGGGCCAGGTGAGCGTGGACCTGTTCTTCCAGCCCGGCGGGAACATCGATCAGGCGCTGAACGACGCCACCGCCTCCGTGAACCGCGCGCGCGGGCAGCTTCCCGAGACGGTAGAAAATCCGCGGATCTCGAAGGTCGACCCGTCCCAGCTCCCGGTGGTCGAGTTCGCGCTGACCTCGCCGCAGCTCGAGGGCCGTGCGCTCCGCGTCTTCGCGGAGGAAGACCTGGCGCGAGAGCTGGGCGTCGTGCCCGGGGTCGCCGCGGTGGATGTATCCGGCGGCGCGCGGGAAGAGGTGCAGGTGGACGTGGACCTGGATCGCCTCCAGGCCCAGGGCGTCGGGATCACCCAGGTGCTCGACGCCCTGCGCTCCGAGAACCAGGACATCTCCGGCGGGCGCCTGGAAGGCAGCCGGGACGAGGCACTCACGCGCACCATCGGCCGGTTCCGGACCGCGCGCGAGATCGAGAAGCTCTCGTTTCTGGTCCCGGCCGCGGACCCGACCGCTCCGGCCCGGCGGATCTTCCTGCGGGATTTCGCCACGGTGGTGGACGGCACCGAGGACGAGCGGGTGATCGTGCACCTGAACCGGGACCCGGCGGTCAAGATCAGCATCCAGAAGCAGCCGGAAGCGAACACGGTGGAGGTGGTGAAGGCGATCCAGGCGCGAGTGGCGGAGCTGCGGCGCTCCGGGCTGATCCCCGCGGGCGCGGAGCTCGTTACCACCCTGGACGAAGCCCGCTTCATCAGCAATTCCATCCAGGACGTGGCGATGTCCGGCCTGGTCGGGGCGCTGCTGGCAGGCGCCGCGGTGCTCCTGTTCCTGGGATCGGTCCGGCAGACGCTCATCATCCTGCTCGCCATCCCCGTCGGCACGCTGATCGCGGTGGTGCTGATGGGGGTCTCGGGGCTTTCCCTGAACATCTTTAGCCTGGGCGGGCTCTCCATCGGGATCGGCGCGGTAGATAGCTGCATCGTGGTGCTGGAGAACATCGTCAGCGGCAGCGCGGAGCGACGTGAAGCGTTGGGGAGCGCCGTATCCGCGCCGCCGGAGCAGCCGGACGGCGCGGCGATCGGCAGCGGCGAGCTGGTGGAAGTGGCAGTGGAGAAGGCGGGCGAGCTGGAGTCCGCGCTGGTGGCCTCCACCACCACGAACCTGGTGGCCGTGGTGCCGTTCTTGCTGATCGGCGGGTTCGTCTCACTCCTGTTCAACGAGCTCATCCTGACGGTGGGGTTCACGGTCGGTGCGGCGCTTGTGACGTCCCTGACGATGGTGCCGATGCTCGCCTCGCGCCTGCTCGCCATCCCCCGCACCAGCGGCCTGCGAAACTTCATCCTGGTGCGCCGGTTCAACGAGGGGTTCGAGCAGGTCGCGGCGCTCTACGGGCGGCTGCTGGCCCGGGCGCTCGATCATCGGCGCCTGCTGCTCCTGGCGGCTTTCGGGGGTCTCGGCGGACTGATGGTGATGCTCCTGCCGCAGATCCCCACGGAGATCCTGCCTCGCATCGGCACCGGTCAGGCGCAGTTGAGCGCGCAGTTCCCACCCGGCACGCCGCTGGCTACCAGCCGCAAGGTGATGGAAGCGGTGAAGGAAGTTCTGCTCGCGCAGCCGGACACGCAGTATGCGTTCACCACGGTGGGTGGGTTCCTGTTCGGCAGCGGGACCTCGGAGAACCCGCTGCGGGGCTCCGCCACGATCACCCTTAAGCCGGGCGCGGACGTAGAGAAATATGTGGTACGGGTGAACCGGGAGCTGGCCAAGCTGAACCTGGTGGACATCCGGCTCCGGCTCTCTCCCGGCCAGGTGCGCGGCCTCGTCACCAGCAACTCACCGGTCCGCGGCGCCGAGATCGACGTGATCCTGCAGGGGACGGACGACCGGCTCCTCCAGCAGGCGGGGCGCAGCGTCCTCGCGGAGTTGGATAGCCGCGCGAAGCTGTCCCAGTTCCGACCGGATGCGGACCCCACCCAGCCCGAAGTGCAGATCCGCCGAGACCGAGAGCGCGCCGCGGAGCTCGGGATCTCGTCCCAGCAGATCGGTGAGACGATCGCCACGGCCGTGGAAGGCTCCATCCCCACCCAGTTGCAGCGCGGGGAGCGCCTCGTGGACGTGCGGGTGCGGCTGGCCAAGCAGTCGATCCGCAGCACCTCGCAGCTCGCGCGGCTGCCGCTATTCGTGCAAGGCGGGCGGCAGGTGCGGCTGTCGGACGTCGCCGAGATCAAGACCGGCCGCACCCCCGGCCAGATCCAGCGGATCAACCAGCGCAACGTGTTCATCCTGGCCGGCAACCTGAACGAAGGCGCCAGCCTGGGCGAAGCGATCGCGGAGGTGGAGAGCATCGTCCGCAGTATGCAGCTCCCGGCCGGCGTGAGCACACTTCCCTCTGCCGCCGCGCAGAGCAACCGGGAGCTGCAGAGCTCCATCGTGATGCTTGGCGGGCTCGCGGTCTTCCTCGTCTTCATCGTGATGGCGGTGCAGTACGATTCACTGATCGACCCGCTCATCATCCTCTTCACCGTGCCGCTGGCGCTGGCTGGCGGCGTGCTGGGCCTCTGGGTCACCGGCACCGCCATCGGCGCCACCGTGCTGATCGGCGTGATCCTGCTCGTCGGCGTCATCGTCGGCAACGGGATCATCCTGGTGGAGCGAGCCAACCAGATCCTGGAGCGAGATGCCGCCGGCCGGCGCGCCGCGATGCTGGAAGCGGCCCCCGCGCGGCTTCGCCCGATCGCGATGACCACCATCATCGCCGTGCTCGGGCTGCTGCCGCTGGCGCTGGGCATGGGGGAAGGGACGGAGCTGCTGCGGCCCCTGGGGATCACCGTGTTTGCGGGGCTCTCCCTGGGCACGCTCCTCACCCTGTTCGTCGTGCCCTGCTTCTACCTCACCCTCCACGACCTGTTTAGCTGGAATCCGTGGCGCCGCGGCACCGAAGCCGACGACGTCACCGAAGCCCCGGCCCTGGGCCGGCGGGCTAGCCGCACCCGCCGACGTGCCCGCTGACGCAGCCGCGCCTGCCCTCTGGGGATCGGCCACAGCCATGAACGCCGGATGCTCCGTGTTTTCAGGGATGGAAACAGGAAGACGTCTCAACCGGGTCGGTTTTGGAAAGGCCTCCACCGCTGGTGGATCGCCCTGGCGGCCGAGCGCGCGGGCGGCGAACCCCGAAGGACGATATCAAGGTCCGGCTGGGGGACGGCCCATTGGACCGCCCCCATTTTTGTACCAGTGTGACGTCCGGGCGCGCCGTGACGAGAGTGCGGCAGGTTAACACCAGCGAGGTCTTGCTGCCAGCCCCGGTTCATACCCTGGGCTGATCACGGCTCGGCAGGAGGGTTTGTGGGGGTCGAGGACACCGGCGGTCGGGCGACACGCCGGCTACCGGGAACGGCCCTTCCCGAATGAGGCTATCGTTCCCCGTAGCCAGCGGTCGCCAACCGCTGGTGTGGCCAAGCCGGCTCCGCGGTGGTACCCGGGTGGGGGGTAAAGCAGGAATCGAGGCTTGGAAGCCTCGCACTCCACACACTGCGTTCGGCAGCCGCGATGAATGATGGCGGCGCCGGCGCTCCCACCCAGCCGCGATTGATTTCGCGTTTTTTCGCGTGTTTCGCGGGCAACTCTGATGGGCTGCCTAACGCTGGTTCGTGTTCGCGCCGAAGGCCCGGCCGCTGTTGGTTCCGCGTCGGCGCCGGGTCTGGGGATTGCTGATGGCCGCGGGCTCCGGAAGCGGGGTGCTCCCGCCCATCAGGCGCGAGTTCCGGCGCCGCGCTTCCTGGGGGTTGGCGGTAGGGCGCAGGTAGGACTGGTTGCCGCGGTTCGCGGAGTTGCCCTGGAAGCCGCCGCCGAAGCCACCGCTGAACCCACCGAACGAGCGCTGAGAGGTGCCGCTGAACCCGCGATTTCCGCCACCGTTTCGGTTGCCGCCACCGGAGAAACCACCGCCGAAGCTCCCCCGGTAGCCGCCGCTACCACCGCTTGAGCGCCAGCCGCCTCCGCCGCCCGATCCACGCCAACCGCCATTGTTGCCTCCGCCGCCCCAGTTGCCACGACCGCGGCCGAAGCGGCCGTCCCGATTGGGGGTGTTCGCGAGGTCAGGGGTCGGCTCGGGCTCCGTGACCGGGATCGGTTTCTCTCCCAGGTGGAGGGTGAACTCCTCGTCGCCCTGCGCCAGGAGCACGGTTTCCGCTCCGACTTCCTTGATGGTGAAGCCGAACGCGGACTCGCCGGACTCCGCGACCTCCCGCTCGTTGGTCGACAGATCTACCAGCCAGGCACTGGCCTCTTCTCCGTGCTGCGTCACGCCCATCAGCGCGATCTGCTTGACGGCGGCCTCCGCGGCCGCTTTGGCGATCTCCGCCGGGGTTCGAGTCTCGACCGGCGCCGGAGGCTTCGGCGCAGGGGCAGCGCGCTTCCGCGGTCGCACGGAGACGGCGTTGCGAGTGCTCGGCGCTGGGCGCCGCACCGGCGTTGGAACGATCAGTATCGGCTCCGGCTCGGGCTGCTGTTGCTGCACGCGCTCGGCGAGTTGTCGGATCTGGACGGGGTTGGGGCCACCGGTGGTGAGCGGCTTGAGGTAGACGGTGGCGGCGCTCGCGCTGCCGATGGCCAGTACGGCGGTCGCGGCGAGGTATCGGAGTAGGTTCTGCTGGTGACGCATAGAGCAGCTTGGACCCACGTGCGCCGCGGATGTTCGTGGGCGTTTGCTTGCGATGGCTGGAGACGATGTTGCGAAGGTGGCGGCGATTACGGTATCCCGCAGAGACGGCAGGTGCCGGGGCAGGTGGGTGGAGCCCCCAGCGCTAACGAGAGATCAAGCACGAACTTCGTGCCTGTTGGGGCCGGCGTCGTGGCCGGCAATGAACCCGGAGATACCCGATGAGCCGCAACGATGAGTTCTCTAATGAGGCAACGCCGCCGGTAAGCCGCCGCCGGCTCCTGGCCGCCTCCGCGATCGGTCTGG
Source organism: Armatimonadota bacterium (assembly GCA_020696885.1). The sequence goes on from JAJFMS010000013.1 coordinate 10,739, forward strand.
CTGCGGCTTCCGGCGCCGCGACGGGCCTTCAGGCTCCGGCCCTGGCCCAGGACGGGAAGCTGCGTGACTACCTGCGCGAGGCGAAGCCGCAGCGAGACGCCCGCATGGAGTGGTGGCGCGACGCGCGGTTCGGGATGTTCATCCATTGGGGCGTCTATTCAGTGCCCGCCGGCTCTTATCAGGGGAAGGAAGTGCCGGGCATCGGGGAGTGGATCCAGGCGTCCGGCGCCATCCCGCCCGAGGAGTATGCCAAGTTCCCGCCGCGCTTCAACCCGGAGCAGTTCGACGCGAAGGAATGGGTGCGCGTGATGAAGACCGCCGGCGTGCGGTACGTGGTCATCACCAGCAAGCACCACGATGGGTTCGGGCTGTTCGATAGCAAGGTGACGGACTGGGACGTGGTCGATGGCAGCCCCTACAAGCGGGACATCCTGAAGGCGCTGAGCCGGGAGTGCAGGCGGGCCGGCATCAAGTTCTGTACCTACTACTCCATCCTGGATTGGCATCACCCCTCGCAGCAGCCGAACCCGGAGGCAAAGACTTACCACGCCTCGCTTGCGAACAACTCGATGAAGGAGGGGCGCAAGGCGGAATACGTCACCTATATGAAGACCCAGCTCCGGGAGATCGTGGAGAACTACGATCCCGCCGTGCTCTGGTTCGACGGCGAGTGGGTGAGCTGGTGGACCGAAGAGGACGGCAAGGACCTCTACAACTACCTCCGCCGCCTCAACCCGCGGCTCGTCATCAACAACCGGATCGGCAAGGGCCGCAAGGGGATGGAGGGGCTGAACAAGGGCGAGGGCTATGCCGGCGACTTCGGTACGCCGGAGCAGCAGATCCCGCCCACCGGTCTCCCCGGGGTTGATTGGGAGTCGTGCATGACCATGAACGACACGTGGGGCTTCAAGTCAGGCGACCACAACTGGAAGTCGAGCGCCACGCTCATCCGGAACCTCTGCGACATCGCCAGCAAGGGCGGCAACTTCCTGCTGAACGTGGGGCCCACCTCGGAAGGGCTTATCCCGCCGGCGAGCGTCACCCGGCTGGAAGACATGGGCCAGTGGACCAGCGTCAACGGCGATGCAATCTACGGCACCCAGGCCAGCCCGTTCTCGAAGCAGCTCCCCTGGGGCCGCGCCACCAGCCGGAAGGGGAAGCTCTACCTGCACGTCTTCAACTGGCCGGCGGACGGCAAGCTGGAGGTCCCCGCGCTCCAGAACCGCGTGAAGAAGGCCTATCTGCTCGCCGATCGGGAAGCGCAGGTAGACGTGACGCAGTCCGACTCGGCCATCACCCTGAAGGTGCCGGCGGACGCGCCGGACCGGGCCGTGTCCATAGTGGTCGTGGAAGTGAACGGCGTGCCCAAAGGCCGGTAGTTACATGGGGCGGCGGAGTGGTGTTATGGTCCTGCGTCACCACTCCGCCGCGGCCTGGCGTGTTCGGCTTAACATTCCCGTCTCCGGGGGAAAACCGGCCAGGAAACCAGCGGCCCGGTGCGGGGCTGCGAGGCAACGAAACCGGAGCGAGGGATGCAGCAGGGTAGACAGGGTCACGGGACAGTGGATCACGAGGACGGGGCGGCCTCCGGCCAGGCGTGGCGGAGCTGGTTCACGGTGCCTCCGTATCCTGGGTGGCTGCTGCTCGGCGTGCTGTTGGTGTCGTTCGCAGTGACGGTGGCGCTGCTCGCCGGCCCGCGACTGCGCCCGGCGCCGTCTACCCAGGTAGCGGTGGCTCCGCCAGCGGCGACTCCGCCGGTGGTTGCTCCGAGCGAGCCCGCGGAAGCATCGCAGGAAGCGCCGGTGGTGATGATCCGGCCGATGCCGGAGCGACCCAGGCCGCCGGTGGCCCCGGCCAACCAGCCCGCTCCGGGCCTGGGGCACGACCCCTCGCTGCAGCCTGGAGTGGTGCCGCCGTCGCCGCAGACGCAGCCGTCCGGGACCGCCCCCGCGGAGCCGGGGATCCCGCCGTTTCTCGCCGAGCCGGGCGTTCAGGCGGCCCCAGTAGAAATCCCGCGGGTAGAGACCCCTCGCGTGGAGGCGCCCCAGCCCACGATTCCGCCGGCCCCGGCGGTTGAGTCGGCTCGCCCCGAGCCGCCACGGGTGGAAGCACCGCGCGTGGAGCCGCCGCGGCCCCGCCCGCGCGTGCCCCCCGTCCAGATTCCGGCCTACGATACCGGGCGGCTGACCATCTTCTTCGACGCAGACAGCAGCACGTTCGACCGGAATGATGAGCGCCTGCCGCTCCGCGTGCAGGTGTTCGTAGACGGCCAGATGCGCGTGGACGACGACGACCCGGAGAAGCGAGAGTTCGACCTGGGCCGGCTGCGGGAAGGTCGGCACGAGGTGGTGGTAGTGCCCTACGTCGGCCGCGCGAAGCCGGAGCCGCGCCGGTTCCGGGTGGAGGTCGAGGCAGACCGAAACAATCGCTTCAAGGCGGTGCTGCGGCGGGAAGAAGGCTCGTCGCTGGTCGCTAAGTTCCGACCGGCGGACTGAGCGAGGTAATCGGGATTAACCGCAGCCTGCCCGTATGGGAGACGCAGAGGACGCAGAGGGAGTCGGAAAGAGTTTTGGACCGGATTACAGATGGGGAAGCGTTGGGCGCGAAAGGCCTACAGTTTTGCGCTACATTGATCGCGGCCGGGCACTACCTTCTCTCACCCCTATCCATCTTGTAAATCCCGTTAATCCTGTCCAAAAACTCTCTGCGTCCTCAGCGGCGCCCATACGGGCAGGCTGCGGTCGATCCCCGCACGCCCGTAAGGGTAGCTAAAGAATCGATTGGATCGGTTCACCGCGGCTGATCTGGAGTGGG
>JAJFMS010000645.1 GCA_020696885.1 Armatimonadota bacterium
GTGTCGGCGCCAGGGTCCCAGGAGTCGAGCCCCAGCGGCGCGCCGGAGGGAGGGCGGCTCTTCCCGGCGCGGAGCGCATCCAGTGCCGGATCGGCCTGCGCCGGATCGGCCTGGATCGCCTGCGCGTATTGTCGGAGCGCGGCATCGGTCTCACCGGTGGCGTGCAGGAGGCGCGCGTACTCCACCCGGAGGTCCGGCTCGTCGCGGGTCTCCAGCAGCATCTCGGCGCGGATCACCGCCTCGGAGAGTTGGTCGCTCACCCGCAGCAGCGGAATCAGCTTCTTGATGGCGCTCCGCTTGTCGTCCACCAGCTCCGCCGCGGCGCGAAGCGCGGCGATCGCTTCGGGGATGCGCTCGGCCTGGGCCAGCAGGTCCGCATAGTGCAGCCAGAGTGGACCATTCTTGCGATCGTGGTCCAGCGCCTGCTTAAGGGCATGTATCAACGCCGGGTTCGGTTCGTTCATCGAGGCGGTCTCATGCGCACCCACAGCTTCACCAGCGGGGTCGCGATCCAGGTATAGAGAGCGAAGCCCAGGTAAGTGAAGCTGATGCCGGTGGCGACGTGGTCCGGGACGGGACTATTGCGCAGCACCATCATGAGCACCACGAACCCGCCCCAGACCGCGAACTGCTTGCCCGGCAGCCGGGAAACGATCAGGCTCCAGAAATAGAACGGTAGGTACACCACGCGGGTGGCGCGGTCCGCCAGTAAGAACCCCTGCTCCACGGCGGCGTCACGGGGGTCTAGCCGCAGCGCTTCCCGCAGGTGGTAGCGCGCTTTGAACGGGTGGCCGGTCTGGAGGTAGGTGAATCCCAGGTTGGCATGCGGCACCTCCCCGTCCGGATTGAGGCGCACGCCGTGCTCGCCGTGATGCGCGGCCGCGGCGTTCCGGTGCTTCTCGGCCAACACCAGGGCAAGGATGCTGTGAGCATGCGCGTACTCCGGATCCAGCTCGAGGGAGCGGAGCAGCAGCTTCTCGGCCTTGTCCACGTGCCCGGTATTCCGCATCAGGATCGCGTAGTTGACATACAGACCGGGCGCCATCGGGTTGATGCGGAGGCCATCCAGCCAGAGCAGCTCGGCTTCCCGGTTGCGGCCCTGATCCATGCGGATCTTGCCCAGCAGCACGATCCCGGCCACTTCCTCCGGGTCCAGCGCAATCGCGGCGGACGCTTCTTGCTCGGCTTCGTCCCGGCGGCCCTGCCCGTCCAGGGCCCACCCGAGCTGGGCGTGCAGCGAGGAGTCCTGCGGGGAGGCGACCAGCGCCTGCCGGAGCTCCGTTTCGGCGAGGTCGAACCGGCCGATGCTCAGGAAGTGCTGGGCGTTCGCGCGGGAGGCGGTGAAGCCCAGGTCGAAGGTCGGCTCCTGCTCGTTCATGGCAATTCAGGCTGCGGCTTACGGCGCGAAGACGGTGGCGAACAGGATGAGCAGCAACTCCCAGAGCACCACCGAGCAGGCGGCAGCCGCCACTCCGGGCAGCCAGAGCCGGCCTTCCTCTGCGACGGAAGCACGGAACACACGGAACCGCTTACGCTGGGCGGTGGCCAGCGCGGCGGCCACCAGGGTCCAGGCCGCCCGCAGCGCCGACGGCAGCCACGATTGGGTGCCCTCGGGGGCACGAACCGCCGCCCACCCGCCGATCGCCGCCAATGCCAGTGTCGCAACCTCCACGAGGGAGAACGCAGGCAGCGCCCGGCGTCCCACACCCAACCGGTACAGGTTCCACGACAGCAGCGCTCCACCTGCCGGCAGCCCGAAGAAGAACGCCAGCACCACGAGCGACCAGGGGTTCCAGGGGCGAGCAAAGCCTACGGCGTCATCGTCTGCCGTCAGGGTAGGTCTGAACAGCTCGTCGTCTGGGTGGGCCGCGGGCGGGTGCATGAGGGACGACACCGCAGGTGTTTCACACGCGAAGAGTCGCGCTGGTGGAGTTGGTGCCAGTGTGCAGTTTAACAGCTTCGGACCCGGTGTCAACTTGGGCGGAGGGTGCGAGCGGGATTGATAGATAGCGCTGTGGCACGGGTGCGACGCAGCAGCCCAAGACTACTTTGCAGGGCATCCGCCGTGGTTGCCCTGGAAACGAGGACGGTGCTGGCGCGCGCAATGCCGTACCGTCCCCAATCGGTGCGTACGGCTTTGCCGGCGCAGGAAGGAGGTCGGGGACAGGGCAATCACGGCGGATGCCCCTACGGCTGCTTTCACCCTCATGCCTGCCTACATTTCACGGTCCTACCCTTGGCCGGAGCACGTACAGGTTGACGGGAGCGCGAGGATCGGGTTATCTAAGGACGGCCGGCCGCGTAATGCCGCCATCAGTTGTGTGACGAGAGGTCCAGAATGGCTACCGAGCGATCCCGTGAATTGAAGCGACGCCGACATCGTCGCGAGCAGAACGTCAAGGCCCGCAAGAACTCCGCGCCGGCTTCCCCCAAGAAGTAGGACGCTCCGGTGGATCCCCACCAGGCGCGCGAGGAGCTGCTCCACCTGCTCGCCCCGGGCGGGTCCGGAGCTTCCGCCGACCTCCGATCCGGCTTCCCGCTGGATCGGGTGGGATTACTCCTCGCCGCCGACGAGTACCCGTTTCTTGACCCCTCGCTCTATGAGTCACAGCTCGAAGAGCTCGCGGCGCGCACCTCCGAGGCAGCGCGAGCGGGCTCTTCGAGTGATGAGCCTCGCGTGCGCCTGGGGGCGCTGCGGCGCGTCCTTTTTGAGGAAGAAGCGTTCCACGGCGACCGGGACAACTACTACGACGTCCGGAACAGCTACCTCAACGAGGTACTGGACCGGAAGCGTGGCATTCCGATCAGTCTCGGCGCAGTGATGGTGGGTGTCGCCCGACGGCTCGACTGGCCCCTGGCCTCCGTCAACTTCCCCAATCACTTCCTCCTGGCATATGTCAGCGAAAGTGAGCCGCTGGCGGTGGATCCATTCCACGGCGGGCTCATCCTCGGGCAGGAGGAGCTGGAGGAGCGATGGCGCGCCGCGATCGGCACCTCCCCGCCGCCGCTGTCCCGGATGCTCCAGCCGGCCGAGCCGAAGTCCGTGGTGATCCGGATGCTGAACAACATCTGGATGGTCCACGCGAACGCCCGCCGCTTCCACCTGGCGATCCTGGCGAAAGAGAAGATCGCGCTGATCGACCCGGAAGAGCCTGACCACGAGCGAGAGCTCGGTTACCTCTGGGTAGGCGCCGGCGATACGGCTCGCGGCGCGGAGCACCTTTCCCGCTATCTCTCCCGCGCGCCCCACGCCAGCGACCGCGGCCTCGTTGCCGACCACGTGGCTCGCCTCCAGCGTGGCGCGGAGTAAGCGCGGCTGGAGCAGGGTTAGGGACCACTCTGCTGCGGGTAACAACAGGCCTGGCATGGATCCCCGCGGTCTTTTCGGTACAGTCTCGCTAGAATAGCTTCCTGAGCGGTGCCGGCAGTCAGTGAACACGCGGATCCCACGGCACCACCTGTTTCGATGGGCCTCGTCCTCTGTGCGCAGGTCTCCGGAGACGTTCCCATGACTCGTCCGTTATTCATCGTCAGGACCCTGCGGGTTGCCGCTTCACGCGCCCTGGTGGCGGTGGTCTTCGCCGCCCTGGCCCACGCCGCAGCCGCAGCGCCCACCACTTCCAAGATCGCGTTTTCCGTCAGCACGGATCCTCGTACCAGCCGCATTCTGATTGCCGGCGCCGACGGATCGGGCGCCCGAGCGATCACGGACGGAAAGGCCCGCGACCGTTCCCCCGCCTTTTCCCCAGACGGGA
>JAJFMS010000646.1 GCA_020696885.1 Armatimonadota bacterium
GGTGTCGATGACGACGGGAAGCCGGTCCGCCATCAGTCGCCCGAGACGAACTTGATCGTCTTGGTGACGGCCGGGAGGTTCTCGACGGAGATGGTCAGGGTGATCATCTGTGCGTCGTCACTGTCGATGGAGGCGATCGCTTCGCCGTCGCCGTCCGTGATCTCGGCGTCGGTGTCCAGCTCGCCCTTGTCCACCTTGAACGAGACGCGCGCGCCGGGCATCGGCCGCTTGTACTTGTCAAAGACCTTCACGGTGATGTCGCTGAACTCGCCGGCCTTCGTTTCCGGCTGGGCCAGCTCCACCGTGAACCGCTCCGGCAGCCGGGTGGAGTTGCGGACGCCGAGGGTGAGGTCCTCGCGGACTTCCTGCTTGATCTGCCCCTTCAGCAGGGTGGGGTAGATGATGGTGACCAGGTAGATCCCGTCCGGTACCTTGGTGGTGTCGAACACCGCGGAACAGAGCTGCGTCCGGATGTCCCGCGCGGCGCGGAACTTCTGAAGCTCCTTGCCGTACTCGTCCTGGATGGAGATCTCGGGGTTGGTGAGGAACATGTCCGTCGCGTCGTGCTTCGGCTGCAGACGGAACTGGACCGTGCCCTTCACCAGGGTGCGGTCCGCGGGCTCGATTACCTTGAGCTCAGCTGCGGCGGCCGGCCGGCAGAACGCCAAAATCCCGGCCGCAACGGCAAATAGTCCGATTAGTTGCTTCAATGGAGGCTCCGATCGACCGGCGAGGCGAATGGGCAGGATCCGAGCATGGACCAATAAGGTCTCGGGAGTATTGGAGTAGAGGAGTAATGGAGTAGCAGGCACCATTACTCCAGCACTCCTTTACTCCGTCCTCGTTAGGATCTCCGTTCCCATCAGTAAAGGGGCCGGTCTTTCCAATCAGACGCAATCAGCGGCGAAGGAGTTCCAGCGATACGGGCGGCTACGCACCGGTGCCGGTGTGCCCGAACCCGCCTTCGCCGCGGGTCGTCTCGTCCAGGTGCTCGGCCGGAGACCAGGTAACGCGCGCCACCGGGGCCACCACCAGCTGCGCGATCCGATCGCCCCGCGCGATGGTGAACGGCTCCTGCCCATGGTTGATCAGGATTACCTGGATGACGCCGCGATAGTCCGCGTCGATGGTGCCCGGGCTGTTCACCATCCCGATCCCGTGGCGAACGGCGAGCCCGCTGCGGGGACGCACCTGGGCCTCGAACCCGTCCGGCAGGGCGATCCGCAGGCCCGTGGAGACCAGCCGCCGCTCGCCAGGCGCCAGAGTCACCGGCGCGTCGACTGCGGCACGCAGATCCACGCCCGCCGAGCCGGCCGTGGCATATTCGGGGAGCGGCAGGTCCTCGCAGCCCGGCTCGCGCGTCACCTGCACTCTCACCTGCATCGTCTCGACACTCCCTGCTCCCGGTCGGCTGCTTCACTCCGGCCTAACTCTATCAGCAGCTCCCCGCCGGCGGCCCCCAGCCCGGCAGGGATCGGGAGCGCGCGGTCCGAAATCGGCGCGGACTCGGCCGGCAGCGGCATGGTGTGGGTTTGCTGCCGCGTGACGACCTGGTCTCCATCCCAGAGCTGGACCACGGCCCCGTCCGCCTCCAACCGGCGACAGGCGCGCTCCGCGGCGTCGCGGGTCTGGCCTTCGAGCACGAGGAGTGGGAAGCGAATGACGCGGTGCAGGTGCGGCGCCACGTCGAGCAGGGCGTCCGGGGTGGACTGGCCGTAGATCCAGCCCGGGTAGCGCTGCACGACCACGCGGCAGCCCTCCGGCTGCGAGGACAACCCGAAGCGCCCGCGCTCCAGGCCCGTGGGATAGGGCAGCTCGAACTCTTCCCAGATGTCCATCCCGTTCTGGAGCCGCACGCGCACCTTCATCAGCCAGATGAGCTCCCGCGCGTGCCTCGAGGCGACCCCGGAGCCGCCGTCAGCGGGCAACACGAACGAGTGGCCGGTCCGCAGCGCCTCGCCGGTTCTCGCGGTAACGCCGCGTGTAGTATGGGACTCGATGAGGTGCTCGGCGCCGGCGAAGAGCGCCACGTCGCCCTCGCCGATCGGTCGCTCCACCATCTCCCGGAGGATGAGTGAGACCGTGATATCGGCAGTGAGGCCCCAGGTTACCTGCTGCCAGTAACGGAACTCGAAGCGCTCGCCGCGCTCCACCTCGTCGGCGGATACTGCCGCTCGGGGAGTGCGCAGGATGAACGGGAGGAAGGCCCGCGGCCCCTGCCAGCCCACCAGCCCGATCCCCGCCGGCATGCCCACGAGGAACGCGGCAATCGCCATCCCGATGTGGTTGTTCGCCAGCAGGGAGAGCGTCAACCACCCTCCGCACAGCAAGCAGAACAACCCCATGAACACGCAGAACGCGCTGGCGAAGGCGCCGCCGTCCGGGGGCGTGCCGCGGCGGACCGCTTTATATCTCCCGCGTGAGCTGTCGTCGCGGTCCGGCACCTGGGAAGTCTCGTCTGCCGTGTACATGCTGCCTCCGCGGCCTCGGATGCACCTACCGAATTTGCAGTGTCACTGTCCCTGGAGTGTCATTCGCCGTGGGGGGGTGGGACGCCTTTCCGGGCGCCGAGCTTCCGGCTCTGCCATGCACCGTCGCCGGGCCGACTCGATGTTGCGTGGCTCGCGGGCAATCCGGGGATGTGGTCCGGAGCCAAAACCCCGGTGACCGCGCCGCACTCTACGGATCAGTACACTCCTGCCTAAAATACGACTGCTGGGGGAACCGGATCGCACCACTCGGGTCTTATCGTTGGCACCGAACCCGGATATGGGAGCGGTGCGCTGGATGGAGTGGAACGATCGGGCCGGCCTGGATGGAACGATTAGGGGAGCGCTCCGATGGAGAGGGCTCCCTTTTCTGTCCTCTGGGCGGCACGAGGCTCGTAACCCCGCTGGCTGGCCCCACGTTTGGTAATCCAACCGTGATGGGTACGTACCAAGTCCCCGGTTCCTGCTGGAGCGAACTAACAACCGGCAGTGTCCCCGGGGAATTTAGATAAGAGGAGTAACCAATCAAATGACGCAGACGATCAAGGAGGCTCGAGAGCGTCTTCGCACGACGGTCGAGGAATACATCAAGCTCGAGGCGGAGCTTCGAGCCCTGGAAGACACCAACTTCCGGGTTTGCATCTTCGGGTCCGCGCGGATCCAGCCGCAGGATCCGGTTTACCACGGCGTATTTCGCCTGGCGCAGCGGCTTTCCGAGCGGGGCATCGACGTGGTGACCGGCGGCGGTCCGGGCCTGATGTCCGCCGCCAACCGCGGCGTGCTGGCCGCGAAGAACCAGCGGGCGCGCTCCTATGGCCTGCCGCTGGACCTGCCGTCGCTGATCGAGCCCGCTAACCCGCACCTGGATTTCTCCAGCGCGCACAAGCGGTTCTCCAGCCGGCTGGACGAGTTCATCCGGCTCACCCACGCAGTGGTGGTGGCGCCGGGAGGCATCGGCACCCTGCTGGAGCTGATGTACGTGTGGCAGCTCCTTCAGCTCCGCACCATCGACCCACGACCCACGGTTCTGCTGGGGACCGAATACTGGGGCGGGCTGCTGGAGTGGGTGAAGAACGCGCCGGTGGCGCTGCGGCTGGCGGACCCACGGGACCTGGAGTGCGTGAGCCTGGTGGATACCCCCGAGGAGGCGCTGGCCATCCTCGACACCGCCCACGCGGACTTCCTGGTGAACCAGCGGCGCGGCATCCTGGCCGAGGCCGATGCGCTCACCGAGGCCGCTCGAATCCGTGAAGCCACGGAA
>JAJFMS010000647.1 GCA_020696885.1 Armatimonadota bacterium
GCCGGGGGCTCGATCCCGAACGTCCGCCGGATCTCCTCGGGGACGGCGGCTGCGAACCAGACGGTCCCCCCGAGCGCGAGCCAGAAAGCCCACCGGAAGGCGACGGAAAAGACCGGCGCTACGCTGCGGGGATGCAGCAACCCCCAGAGCGCCGTGAAACCGACGAACGCCATCTCCACGCCCAGGACGATTTCTCGAGCGACCGGGTGCAGTCCGGCCAGGACGAGGGCGGCGGCGAGGAGCCCGCCCAGCACGGCCTGGCGCCGGTCGGCGGAACGCCAACGGTTCGCGAAGCCGGGCTTCCGGTGAGGTTCCATTGGCGAAATCAGGGCCGGTTGCCCGGGAGGAAACTACTGCGTGTGGGAGGATGCGCGGCGGATCCGCACTCCGAGCCTCTTGCTCCCAGGGTATGCTGCCGCCGTCTTCCCATGTTACCGCAGAGAGCCCTCCCGTGTCTGGGGAACCGAGTACTGCATCACTTTGACGGCTGCGAGGGACTGCAAACTACTGTTTGCATAAATTCCGGTATGGGGAGAAGTGGGTCGACGGAGGTAATGGACGATGAGTACCAAGACACGGAACACCAACGATCACGCAGCGGAGCCGGGCACGGAGCTTCGCCACTCCCCGATGATGGCGCACCTGCTGGAGGCGCTGGAACAGGGCACGGATATTGGGCATTACGGCCGGCTCACGTTCGCCATGGTGGCGCGTCACTTCCTGGAGGAAGCGGAACTGGTGCGGCTGCTGAGCGCTCAGGCGGACCAGGATGAGGAGAAGGCGCGCGTGCTGCTCCGCCAGGTGCAGGCGCGGGACTACAACCCGCCGAAGCGGGAGCGCATTCTGGAATGGCAGGCGCAGCAGGAGTTCCCGATCTGCCCGGACCCGGAGAACCCCGCGGCCTGCAACCTCTACCGCGAGCTGAAATTCCCGGACGGGATCTACGAGAACATCCAGGAGTTCTACGAGGAGCAGGTGGAATCCGAGGAAGAGGCCGTCGCGCGGTAGCTGCGGGCTCGGAGCGACTACCCTGATGGAAGGCAAGAATGCCCCTGGAGACGTTCTCCGGGGGCGTTCCCCTACCGAGCAGTTGTGGGCGTCCTCGCGTTCCTCTTGACCTGTATACGCTAGCGTTGAAGCTACCCCTGTGGGATCAACCTTCCACCGGACATGTTGCTGCCTCTGACGCCCCGGCGATGTGCTTCCGAGCCGATTCACTCCGCGCCGAAGGATCACGTCTCCGCATGAATGGCCGCTCGAACGCCAGATGGAAAAGGTAACCCAAGGCCGCGAGCGCGGGGATTACAACCAGCACCAGGAATAGGAAGACCCCAGCAGGCGGTAGATTAAGTGCCGCCACCCAGTCTCGCATGTAACGAAGCAGCGGCTGATGGATCAGATAGACGCTATAGGAGACGGTGCCAAACCAGCCGAACGCTCGGACCACGCGATTCTCGAACAGGGCAGGAGGAGCCGCGGCGAGGGTTACGATTGAAGCTGCGAACAGTAGGCCCCAACACTGATCGAACAGCGGTGCAAAGCGGGAGACCTTGTACGTGAGGAACAGTGCCACCGGCAGCGATACACAGCCTGACAGAATTGCTAATCGCGTCTGCTTCGGGTGGGGTCTGGCCACCAGTGCGGCCGCCGCCATCCCGGCCGCAAACTCGAAGCAGCGCCCCGGAAGCGCGTGGTACCACGTCGCCCCAACGGCCCATTCCGGATAGATACCCAGGCGTGTGAGAACAGCAAGTTGCCAGGCAATCGAGATGCCGAAGCTACCTAGAAGAAGTGCCCGTAACCCTCCCAGGCGCGCTGCGGCGAGGAGCAGGGGGAAGATTAGATAGAGCTGGCACTCCAGCGCGAGGGACCACAAGGAGCTATTGAAGCTGCCGATGGTGGCCGGGCTCAAATTGTGAACCATGGCGACGTGCATCGCCACATTGCTCACCCATGCCGTCCCGTGGGGGTACTCATGCGGGTTGAGGTACGCTTCCGAGATGAGGACGAGGACGAGGGCCACAAAGTAGGGCGGCCAGATGCGCGTAGCGCGCCGCTTGAAGAAGAGCGTCCAGTCCGGGATTTGGTCTTGCCACGGCTGCCTGGAGATGAGGGGGTAACAGAGGCAGAAGCCAGAGATTACCAGGAATAGGTGTACCCCCAGGTACCCGGAGTGTGCTATGAGTGCTGCCAGTCGCCATAAACCCGGGGCGGACTCCGGCAGCTGTGGGCCCCAGGCGTTGTACGCGTGATTGAAAATCACCCAGATGCAGGCCAGCCCACGCAGAACTTCCAGGAATGCAAGTCGTTTGGGGGGCACTTCCTACTCCCTGTCAAGTGGCTGGAAGCGTCGCAACAGGAGCTCGCGCGAATCGCTTCAAGGGCAGCTTGGCGGTGGCCACTGGGTCAACACTGATCGGCAGCACGCAGGGATCCACATTCAGCGGGTGTCCCCCACGTGCATGGGTGGCCGCGTTGGCGAAGCGCAGTGCGAACCGGGCGGCGCGCCGGCTGCGGATGGGGCCGGCGCGGCAGGAGGCGGGTCCGATCATCCAGCAGGACGATAACGGCGGCCCGCGGGCGCGCGGCAACCCTGCGGGGAACGCCATGCTGCTGATGGCTGTCGGCGCGAGCACCCGAGCGATCTCGGTGCGCCCGGGGCACGGTGACCCCCGATTACGCGCGACCGGTACCGGCCGTTCTACCGGAGATGGACTGCAAAGCCGCGGCCAAGAACGACGACTTCTTCCGGACGGCGATGGGAGCGTAACCAGAAACGTAACACGGCCCGCTACCCGCTACCGCTGAGTTACGCTCCAATACCTAGAATGCCCCTGGAGAGTGTCTCCAGGGGCATTCGGTAACCCATCGGTTACGTTTTGCCTTCCGGGCGGGTCTGGAGCGGTGTATTCCAGACCACCCTTAGGCACAAATTCAGTATCGGGGCGACAGGATTTGAACCTGCGACCTCTTGTTCCCAAAACAAGCGCGCTACCAAGCTGCGCCACGCCCCGAGGTCAGCGCGACCATCTTAACAGAGGGATCGCTTACCGTCAAACCTCGCCCCTACGAGGCGGCTCGCCATCGCGGCTCGTCGGACCCATGCGATGGGAAGAGGTAGCGCCGAGCCTGGAAGCGAAGGTGGAGACGGAAGCGCGCACAGGGTGGAGGGAGCGGTATGGCGGGGACGGACGGTTTCTGGTTCCTGGTGGTCAACGACCTCCACTACATCGATGAGGAGGGGATGCCGTGGCTGGAGGGTGCCTTCCGGCAGATGCGGAGCCATCCGGAGAAGCCGGCGTTCTGTTTGCTGCTGGGGGACCTCGTGGAGACGGCGAACGAGAAGGCGCTGACGGCGGTGCGGCACCTGGTCGACCATCTGGGGATGCCGGTGCACGTCACGGCGGGTAACCACGACTGGACCACCAACACGGACCGCCGGCTGTTCGACGGGTTCTTTCCGGAGGCGAAGAACCACTGGTTTGGCCACCGGGGCTGGCAGGTGGTGGTGCTGGACAGCTCGCACGGCACCGTCTGGGAGCAGGTGGCCGTGCCGGACGCGAGCCTCAAGTGGCTGGACGAGATCCGGCCGAAGCTGGCGGCGGACCGCCCCACCCTCCTCTGCACGCACTTCCCGCTGGGACCGGGCGTGCGGTATCGTTCCACCAACGCGGACGCGGTGCTGCGGCGGTTCCGCGGGCTGGACCTGCGCACCGTGTTCAGCGGCCATTTCCACGGGCTTACGGAAC
>JAJFMS010000648.1 GCA_020696885.1 Armatimonadota bacterium
CTCTCGACACAGAGGCGCTCCGGCCATGACTGCGTCCGTTCCAGGGAGGAGCGGAGGCGGCTCGCAGGCAATCATTGGACTGTTGTTCATATGAATGCCGCTGCCATGCGCTGGCGTTCACGTCGGCGCGGGCTGGGATCGGGAGCCGGGATCGTCCATGTCCAATCGGTACCTCGCCGCCGCGAGCCTCACGGCGGTTGTGGCTGGCACTCTGGCAGGCTGTAAGCCTCCACCTGCAGCGTCGGGAGCGCCGGGCCCGGGGAACTCCGCTCGGCTCACCATCACCGGCGCAAGCACCATTGCCCCACTGGCGAGCGAGTTGGGCAAGCGGTTCGAGAGCCGGCACCCGGGCGTCCGGGTGGACGTGCAGACCGGGGGCTCGGCGCGGGGCGTCTCGGACACCCGGCAGGGGCTGAACGAGATCGGCATGGTCTCCCGTCCGCTCAAAGACGACGAGCAGGACCTCCAGCACGTTACCATCGCCCGGGACGGAGTGTGCATCATCCTGCACGCGGACAACCCCGTGAAGTCGCTCACCGACGCCCAGGTGGTCGACATCTACACCGGTAAGACCACCCATTGGCAGGCCGTGGGCGGCAATGATGCGCCGATCACCGTGGTCAACAAGGCGGAGGGGCGCTCCACGCTGGAGCTGTTCCTGCACTACTTCAAGCTGGAAAACAAGGCCGTGAAGGCACAGGTGGTGATCGGGGACAACGAGCAGGGCATCAAGACCGTGGCCGGCAACCCCAACGCCATCGGTTATGTGTCGATCGGCACCGCGGACTATGCGGTGAAGCACGGCGTTCCGATCAAGCTGCTGCCGATGCGGGGGATCGAGGCGTCCACGAAGACGGTCGGGGACTCGACGTTCCCGCTCTCCCGGCCCCTGAACCTCGTCACGAAGACCGCCCCGGCTGGCCTGGCGAAGGAGTTCCTCGACTTCGCACAGTCCAGCGAAGTGCGGGACCTGGTGGAGAAGCAGTACTTTGTGCCCGTCGCCAGCACCGGTGCCCGCTAAGCGGCGGCGCTACCTGGCCGCGGCGGACGTGGGGCTCGTCTGGGTCACGCGGGGCGCGTCGGTCGTCGCGGCGCTGCTGGTCCTCTTGATCCTGCTGTTCCTCGGGCGGGAAGCGGCCCCCGCGCTCCAGGCGGTCGGGCCGGTGCGGTTCCTGACCGACCCGGACTGGCACCCGGTGGAGCAGCTCTACGGGCTTACCCCGATGCTGTGGGGGACCGGGCTCGCCACCGCCGGGGCGCTCCTCCTGGCGATGCCGCTGGGGTTTCTCTCGGCCATATTCTGCCGGTTCTACGCGCCGCCCGGAGTTGCGGGAGTGTACCGGCGGATCATCGAGCTACTCGCGGGCATCCCTTCAGTGGTGTACGGACTGTGGGGCCTGGTGGTGGTGGTGCCGCTGATCAACCAGGTCCACCCTCCCGGCGCCAGCCTGCTCGCCGCGATCCTGATCCTGGCCCTCATGATCCTGCCCACCATCGCGCTCACCGCCGAGGCCGGGCTGCGCGCGGTGCCGGCGGAGTACCTGCAGGCAGCGGCGGCGCTCGGGCTTTCCCGCTGGACCACGGTGGCGCGGATCGCGATGCCCGCCGCTCGCTCCGCACTGATCACCTCCGTCATCCTGGCGACCGGGCGGGCGTTGGGTGAGACGATGGCGGTGCTGATGGTCTGCGGCAACGTGGTCCAGGTGCCCCGCACGCTCTTCGACCCGGTCCGCACGCTGACGGCCAATATCGCCCTGGAGATGGCCTACGCGATGGGGAGACACCGCGCCGCGTTGTTCGTGAGCGGCCTGGTGCTGGCGCTGGCGGTAGTCCTCATCGTGGCCGCAGCAGAGGTGGCGCAGCGGAGGAGACGCGGTGCATAAGCGGCGCGTGATCGCGGACCGGATTGCCACCGGCATCGTGTGGCTAGCGGCGGTGAGCATCGCCGGAGTGTTCCTCTGGCTGCTGGCGGAGATCGTGCTGAAGGGCGCCGGACAGCTCTCGTTCCGGTTCCTGACCGCCCCGACCGAAGACGCGGGGCGTGCCGGCGGGATCGGACCGATCCTGGTCTCCACCCTGGCGATCCTCTCGATCACGATGCTGGCCGCCGTCGGGCTGGGCGCACCCGTGGCGGTGCTGCTGGCGGAGTTCTCGGACGACCGCACCGGGTTGGGGCGGGTCGTGCGCCGGAGCCTGGACGTGCTTGCGGGGATGCCCTCCATCGTATTCGGTCTCTTTGGGAACGCGCTCTTCTGTCAGCTCCTGGGGCTGCGGTTCTCTATCCTGGCGGGTGGGCTAACCCTGGCCTGCATGGTGCTGCCGCTCTTTATTCGAGTGAGCGAAGAGGGGCTGCGGGCGGTGCCGCAGAGCTACCGGGAAGCGGCGGCGGCGCTGGCGTTGTCTCGCACTACCACGCTGTTTCGCATCCTCCTGCCGGCCGCTCTGCCTGGCCTTGGGGTCGGGTTAGTGCTGGGGATCGGCCGCGCCCTGGCGGAGACGGCCGCCCTGATCTTCACGAGCGGCTACGTGGACCGGATGCCGGAGACGCTCCACGACTCCGGCCGATCGCTCTCCGTCCATATCTACGACCTGTCCATGAACGTCTCCGGGGGAGACCGCAACGCCTGCGCCTCCGCACTGGTGCTGATCAACCTGCTCCTGGCGCTGAACGCCCTGACGACCTGGGCCGCGGCTCGCGGGCAGGGTAGGGGACACCCGGCATGACGCAGGAGAGCCAGCCGACGCCGATCATCCGTGCCCGGGAGGTGGCGGTCTCCTATCGCGGCCGGACCGTCTTGAGCAACGTGTCCCTTGCGGTAGCGCCGCGGAGCATCACCGCGCTGATCGGCCCCTCGGGCTGCGGCAAGACCAGCTTCCTGAACTGCCTCAACCGGATGACGGACCTGATCCCCGGCTGCCGGGTGACGGGGAGCATTCAGATCGGGCGGACCGAGATCCTGGACCGGGCCACGGAGCTCATCCCGCTGCGGCGCCAGGTGGGGATGATCTTCCAGCGGCCCAACCTGTTCCCGCTCTCCATCCGCCAGAACCTGCTGTTGCCGGTGCAGGAGCACGGCCTCGCCCGGCGCGAGGAGTGGGGCGGGTGCGTGGAGGCGGTGCTGCAAGACGTGGGGCTCTGGAGCGAGGTCCGAGACCGCCTGGATGCGCCCGCGCTCTCCCTGTCCGGTGGGCAGCAGCAGCGCCTGTGCATCGCCCGCGCCCTGGCGCTGCAGCCGGAGGTCCTGCTGCTCGACGAGCCGTGCAGCGCCCTCGATCCGCTCTCCACCGGCGTGATCGAGGACCTCCTGCTGCGGCTCCGCCGCCGGTACACGCTGGTGGTGGTGACCCACAACCTGGCGCAGGCCCGCCGGATTGCGGACCAGGGCGCGCTGTTCTGGCTACGAGAGGGAGTGGGCACCCTCATCGAGACCGGCGAGGTCCGGCAACTGTTCGAGGCTCCGCGCGAGCCCGAGACCGCGGACTACGTGCGCGGCCTGCGGGGATAGCCGACCTCCGCCCGCCGGTGCTATTTGTCGAAGTAGCGGTTTGCGGCCTCGCAGGCGGGGACGCCGGCTGCCTCCCTCAGCTGCTGCTGCGGCCCGAAGGTGGTCGGGCGGCCTTCCCACTGGGTGTCAGGAACCGCTTTCCGCGGTGTTGCGGGTCCAGCGCCTCGGTCGGGGAAGCCTACCGCGAGGCTTCCGAGGAATACTGGAAGCGGCGCGTCATCACCCTGCGACTCCCGGGTC
>JAJFMS010000649.1 GCA_020696885.1 Armatimonadota bacterium
CTGGGGGTGCTGGGTCTGTCGCTGCCCCAGGCGATTCAGGCGGAAGAGCTGCGGGCCGGGAATGACCTCTCGGTACTGCTGGTATTCCTCCGCGGCGGCGTCGCCCAGATGGACACCTGGGACATGAAGCCGGAGTCGACGCTGGCGGATACCCGCGGCGAGTTCAAGCCGATCGAGACCAACGTCTCGGGAATCCAGATGTGCGAGCTGCTTCCGAAGCTCGCGCGGCAGGCGGACAAGCTCACCATCCTCCGGGGTGCCAGTCACCACGAGGGTGAGCATGACAACGCCATGCAGTTCGTGCTGACCGGCTACCACCCGTCCGAGGGCAAGGTGTACCCGAACGTGGGCTCGGTGGTTGGGCGGTACAATGCGGGTAAGCCGCCGCTGCCGCCCGCCATCCACGTGGGCACGCCCGGTCTCGGGAACCCGATGGCCCCTCCGGCCGAGCCGGAGCAGCGTGGCATCGGCGCCGGGTTCATGGGCGCGCAGTACCACCCGTTCATGGTCAAGGACGTGGAGAAGATCCGGGAGATGGACTGGCTCCGGGCCGGCAACCACATCCTTCCGGCGCAGTTGGACCGCCGCCGCTCCCTGATGCGCTCCCTCGACCAGTTCCAGGCCCACGTAGAGACCTCCGGAACGGTAGCGCACGACGCGGCCTACGAGCGCGCCTTCTCGATGGTGACCTCCGCGGAAGCGAAGCGCGCCTTCAACCTGAACGAAGAGCCCGCCGCGCTCCGCGAGCGGTACGGCCTCCACGAGTTCGGGCAGAGCTGTCTGCTCGGCCGCCGCCTGATCGAGGCCGGGGTGCGCTACGTGCAGGTGAACTGGTCCGCCCGGGGCTGGGACCAGATCACCAAAAAGGACGACCTCTTCACCCGCAGCACCTTCGACTCCCACTTCGGGCACTTCCCGTGGCTGCGCCGCCAGCTTCCCCGCACGGATGACGGCCTTGGAGCGCTGCTCGGCGACATGGGCGACCGCGGGCTGCTGAAGAAGACGCTCGTGGTGGTGCTCACCGAGTTCGGGCGCGCCACCAAGGTCAACCCGGATGGCGGGCGAGACCACTGGTCGAAGGCGTTCTCCATCCTGATGGCGGGCGGCGGACTTCCCGCGGGGCGGATCGTCGGCGCCACCGACGCCAGCGGGCAGGAAGTCACCCAGGGACTGTTCGGCCCGGAAGCGCTGGTGAACTCGATCTACGGCCTCTGCGGCCTCGACGTGCCGGTCACCCTGCGCCAGGCGGGGCTGGTGAAGGACTCGTCCGAAGGCATTCCCGACCTCCTGGGCTAGGAGTCACGGGGGCGGAGTTGCCCGCGAAACACGCGAAAGCGCGCGAAAAGGGGAACGGGAGAAGGCTCCTGCAATCGGCCGAAGCGCTTCGCGGGTCACGTGGGTAGCACCGGGCAACCAAAAACAACAGGAAGGGCCGGAGCGATGTCGCTCCGGCCCTTTTCGCGTCTGTGGTTCCGAGAACCGTTACTTGATCGGGTTGCCGGGGGTGTCGTCGCCGTTTTCCAGGCCCAGCGCCCACTTGATGCCACCGATCAGGTGACCCTGGTAGAGCGGGTTCAGGTAGACGTCCTCTCGGTGTCCCAGCGAGGTGTAGAACATCCGGCCCTGGCCCGAGCGGTTGGTCCACGCCACCGGGAAATCGCCTTCCACGTCCTTCTTCGCCGGGTCCGGATGCTTCTTCATGGAGAGGAGCACATGGACCTTGTTGCGGTCCCAGTTCTTGTACTGGTAGATCTCGTCGAAGATCTCGAACGAGGCGGGCACGCTCTTGGTGGCTGGGTGGTTCGGGTCCTGGTTGTAGACCGTCACCTTCACCTGGGGGCCATGCGTGAGGAACTCGCCGCGTACCAGGTCCAGGTAGCCCGCGTCGTCGTGGAGCGTGTCGCCGGCGCTGTGCACGCCGGCGTAGGCGCCGCCGGCCTTGATCCAGTCGTAGAACACCTTCTTCTGGTCCGCGTTCAGCCCGAGGTCGCCGGTGGTGTTCGCGAAGAACACCAGGTTCACGTTCTTCAGGTTGTCCGCGGTCAGGAACGTGTTGAGCTGCTCCTGGTTGTCCGCCACGCCCGTGACTTCCCAGATGCCGGTGGCGTCACCCAGGAAGCGCACCGCGGAGGCCGCCACGGGGCGGGAGCTGTGCTTGAAGCCGGTGGCGTGCGTGATGACGAAGATCTTCTTCTTGTCCGCCGTGTGCCCCGGCTGGGCCGTCCAGGCGCCGGCCGTAAGCGCCGCGCCCAGGAGTGCGAGAGCGAAATGCCTTCGCTTCATGTACCGGTGTCCTTTCGTCTATGAATGGGCCGCCCGGCAAGCAGCGCGGGAAGCGATGGCTCGGGCGTGAGTGGTGCCTCGGTTGAACTTCAACCTGTTCCCTCGTTGACCGGCTCGTTCCTCCATACCCGGGGGCGCGGGTGCGTTTGACGATCCGGGCATGCAAGCACCTCTGGCGTGCGTGGGCGACCCGTGAGCCCGTAATACGTGCTCCGTAATGCGTAAAGAAGCCCCCCTCGCTCGGTGGACCTTACGCATCACGGAATACGCATTGCGACTATCCGCTCGTTCGCCGCCGCCTTCGCCACTTTGCCCGGATCATGGAACGTACCCGAGCGGCTCCACAAAGTTCCAACGGACCCCGGCGCGCGCGGCTGTGGGGCCGCCGGCGAGCCGTTTGCGCGGCTGCGGTTGCCCGCCCCAAGAAACAGCGTCCAAGGTTTGCCGCAATCCGCCGAGAATAGAGTTGAGAGGTCCCGGTGCTCGTTTACCGGAATCGGGCAGCGCGGCGCCTCGATGGCGGCTGCGAGCCCTTTCAGGACCCGGAGTTGGGCCGAAAAGTGTCAAAGAGTGTCAGAGTCCGTGCCTCACGGGTTTGACACCGGGAGATTCGGGCGACCGTTAGCATGCGGTAGAATCGAATCGGCGACTCTCTGCTGGCCCAGCGATTAACCAAGTATCAGACGTGTGCGCCCTGCGGTGTCAATACACCGGCGCACGCCCCTTTAAGGCACGTGAGGGCAAACGCCTTGTTGTCCGGGACCTACATCTACGGGATGGACCGTAAGGGCCGCGTCGTTATGCCGTCCCAGTTCCGAAACCAGCTCGGGGCGCCGTTCGTGCTGACCCGGGCCCCGGGCCAGTGCCTCCTCGCCCTCTCAGCGCCGCAGTGGGACACGCTGGTGAACCGGTATGAGCACAGCGTACTGTTCCGCGGCTACTACCTCTCGGCGGCGGTGCAGTGCCCGGTAGACGACACCACCGGCCGGTTCCTGATCCCCCACGTGCTGCGCGACTACGCCGAGCTGCGGCCGATGGATGAGGTGGCTATCAGCGGCATCGGGCGCGCCGTGCAGGTGGCCAAGCGCGCGCGCTGGGAAGAGCACCTCCAGACCGGGGAGTTCCCCAGCCTGGGTCAGTTGGATCTGGACCTGGACGTGCCTCGCCCCGTGGAGGCCCAGCCGTACCGGCAGCAGGTGCGCCGTCCCCTGGGGCTTCCGGTGGTACAGTGCAGCGGCCGGATGCACGGCCGGGCGGTCCGCCGGCTGGCGCACACGGTGCTGAAGCTGATCGAAGACCATCCCCCGGTGATCGTGCTGGACGTGCGGAACACGGGCGAGACCCAGCCCGCGATGGGCCTGGTCCACACGCTCACGCGGCCGCAGCGGCTGGAGCAGAAGATCCTGGTCTGGGTGGTCAGCGAGGCCGAGCTCCCCAGCGATGAAGGGATCACGATGTTCAG
>JAJFMS010000650.1 GCA_020696885.1 Armatimonadota bacterium
TCCGAGGTCGGCAAACGTGAAGTTCGTGCCCACGTCCAGTAGCGGCACGATCCCATAGGTCTTCCGATCACCCGGGGAGAGGAGCACCCCGGCCGCGGCGGCCTCCCGCAGCGAGCGGAACCGTCGCGCCGTTCCGTTCAACACCAGTTCCCCGGCGTGGACCGGCGCCGCGCCGTAAAGCGCCCAGCAGAGGTCGGTCTGCCCGGCTCCGGCGGCCCCGGTGAGGGCCAGGATCTCGCCGCGGCGGACCGTGATGGAGACCTCCCGGAACGCGGCGCCGGAGAGAGCCCGGGTGGCCAGCACCTCGTCCCCGAACGCGCTGTCCGGCCGAATGCCCTCCGCCACGTCTCGCCCGATCATCGCCTGAACCAGGGCATCCTCGCTGTACTCGCCGCGGCTCCAGGTGGCGATGTTGCGGCCGTCCCGGAGCACGGTCACCCGGTCCGCGATCTCGAACACCTCCTCCAGGTGGTGGGAGATGTAGATCATTCCGATACCGCGCTGTTGGAGGTCGCGGATGATGCGGAAGAGGCGCACCGTCTCGCCGCCCGCCAGCGCGGCCGTCGGCTCGTCGAGGACCAGGATGCGCGCGTTGCGGTGGAGCGCCTTGGCGATCTCCACCATCTGCTTCTCGCCGGTGGTGAGGAGCTTGACCGGCGTATCGGCCTGCAGCGGGAACCCCAGCGAAGCCAGGTGGCGCCGAGCCTCGTCGATAATCGCCTTCCGGGAGAGGATCGGCAGGAACCCAGCCACACGGCGGACCGGCTCCTGCCCGATGAGGATGTTCTCGGCGACCGTGAGCTCCGGAACCAGGTTGAACTCCTGGTAGATCACCCCGATCCCGAGCTCCAGCGCATCGTGCGGGGTACGGATGGCGGTGGGGTTGCCGTCCAGCAGCACGTCGCCACTGTCCCGGATATAGGCGCCCGAGAGGATCTTGATCAGCGTGGACTTGCCGGCCCCGTTGGCGCCGACGAGCGCATGTACCTCGCCGGCACAGAGGTCGAGGTTGACGCCCGTCAAGACGCGGGTGAGGTGAAACGACTTGCGGATGTCGCGGAGTTGGAGCAGAGGCATGGGCGGCACGGAGAACGGGGACCGGTTCACCGGAGCCGCGTGCGCCTCCTCCCGGCATCATGGGTAGTGGAGAGTAGTCGGCGGGCGCGGTGATCTTGACCGTTCCCGCCGCCCTCGCCGAACCTTCACGGCGCCCCGCCGGACAGTTGCCTGGTCGCGATAGTTCCGGGAGCTACCCGCCCCGGCGCAGCTCCTCGAAGCCGGTGAGGTGGTAGCTGATCTCCGTGTCATCCAGCACGCGGCAGAGGGCGCGGAGGGCGACGCCATAGCCGTCCGGCCCGCTGAAGCCGCCAAACTGCCCGCCACCTTTCAGGTGCGGCTCCAGGTCTAGATACAGTCCGGGGATCCCCTTCTCCGCCAGGCGCGCCTCTAGCGTAGGCAGGTACTCCTTCAGGTCCCGGAAGATCCGGCGGTGGTCCGAGTCGCCGCGGTCCGCGGGCACGAAGTGCTTGAGGGCGTCTTCCGCTACGTGGCCCTTGACCCGCTCCTCCACGGAGCCGACCCGCAGCGTGGGGTCCAGGTAGTCCTTCACGTGCACCCAGAGCAGGCCGGGCTTCATGGCCACCCACTGCTGGAACAGCTCCTCGGGGTCATAGCCCTGGCAGACCATGTTGGCGGCATCGAACACCAGGCCCAGGTGCGCGTGGTCCACCGCCTCGAACAGCGCGGCTTCCAGCTCTCCGTTCCGACCCACCAGGTTCGCTTCCACCTCCAGCCCGAAGTAGAGATCCGCGGCGGAGCAGGCCTCCGCGATGGCGCGAAGCTGCTCCGCGGCGCGGGGGACGTGGTCGTACGGGTCGTCCTCCTTCGGCGGGTAGAACGAGAAGCCGCGGATCAGCTTGGTACCGAACGCCTTTGCGAGGCTGATCGACCGCGCCACCTCCCCACTCAGGTACTCGTCGAACGGCACGAAGCGGTTGGAGGTGCCGTCGTCCACGTCCAGCAGCTTCACCTTGCCGATCGGCGAGGCCAGCGAGGAAACGCTCACCTCGAACTCCTCGTGCAGCTTCTGCAGCCGCGCCACTTCCTCGTCCGTGAGCGCCATGGCGTTCTTCACGCCGTTCCCCGCATCCACGAACCGCAGGCTGTAGTGCGACATCCCCAGACCCCGCACCAGGGTCAACTGCTCTTCCGCTCGCTTCGATACCGGGCCTTCGTCGGCGAGGCCGGTCAGGATCACGTCAGCCATACATACACTCCAGAGTATTTAGCCGCAGATGAACGCGGATGCACGCAGATTGGGGACCCGGGAATTGGCCGCGGATGAACGCGGATGGACGCAGATGGGATGGGAATGGGCCGGCGCGGGATCAGAGGTCTCGCACGAGCCGCCTGATCTCGACTTTCTTTGAGCCGAAGTTGATCAGGAGACAGATCTGGAACCCGGTCGCCTTCAGGTAGTTGAGGCCTTGCGCGGTGTGCACCTCGTCCAGTCCTCTGATCGCTTTCAATTCAACCAGGATGCACCCCTCTACCAGGAGATCAACGACGAACTCACCTACTACCACCCCATCACAGCGCACCGTCACGGGCTCCTGCTGTGCTACCGCCAGCCCGGCTTTCCGCAACTCGTGCGCCA
Organism: Armatimonadota bacterium; assembly: GCA_020696885.1. Next base: position 2,657 of record JAJFMS010000650.1, read on the forward strand.
GAGCATTCTCGTACACCTTCTCCAGAAAACCGGTGCCAAGCTCATTGGCGACGTTGAACGCACAACCGATTACCCGGTGTGTGATCGAGCTAATGTCCCTTCTTTCCTCATCTGCGTGCATCGGTATTCATCCGCGGCGCATCCCGCCATTTCCATCTGCGTGCATCTGCGTCCATCGGCGGCTAAATTCTGTGGTTTCTACAGGAGCGCCGCGGTCACAGCCTCGTCGAGTGCGTCGATGCCGTCGCGTAGGCCGGCCTCCGTGATGCAGAGCGGCGGAGAGATCTTCACGCAGCCGCCGCCCACGCCTACCGGGGCGAAGAAGAGTAGCCCGCGCTGGTAGGCCAGTTCGATGATCCGGTGGGCGAGGTCGTGGTCGGGGTCTTTGGTGCCGGGCTTCACCATCTGGAGGCCGGCCACCAGGCCCTTGCCGTGGACGCATCCGATCACGTCCGGGTGCTTCGCCTGGATCGCTTCCAGCGCCGGCAGCAGCACGCCTTCCAACCGGCGGGCGTTCTCCACCATCCCCTCGTCCAGGATCGCGCGGACGCTGGCCACGGCCGCCCGGCAGCAGACCGGGTTGCCGGAGTGGGTGCTGGTCATGCTGCCCGGGTCGTACTGGTCCATGATCGACTGCCGGCCCAGCACCGCCCCCAGCGGCAGGGAACTGGTGATGCCTTTCCCGCAGGTGATCAGGTCCGGCGTCACGCCGTAGTGCTCGAACCCCCACATCGTGCCACAGCGGCCGAAGCCGGCCTGCACCTCATCGAAGATCAGCACCACGCCGTGGTCATCGCACCACCGGCGGAGCTGCTGGGCGTACTCCACCGGCATGAAGTCCGGCCCCACGCCCTGGTAGGTCTCCGTGATGACGCCGGCGATCCGGTCCGGGGTGACGCCCTGCTCGTCCAGGGTGCGCAGGAAGAGGTCGAACGAGGTGTCCTCCACCCGGTAGCCATCCGGGAACGGCACGTGGCGGATGTCCGGGTCCAGGTTCCGGATCCACTGATTGCCGCCGCCCAGCGGACCCATTTGCTGGGCGCCCATGGTGCGTCCGTGGAACCCTTGGGAGAAGCTGACGA